>NZ_DATIND010000107.1 GCF_035474595.1 Longimicrobium sp. | reverse complement strand
ACGGGCACCGCGAAGAAGCGGAACCCGTCGTCCGGCACTCCATCCAGCCCGCGCATGTGCTCGCAGATGGGGATATCGGCGCGAAGCAGCGTGCTGTGCACGGGCCGCGCGCCATCGTCGGTGTCGTCGATGTTGAGCGTGTCGATGCCCACGAACACCGCGCCGGCGTCGCGCAGGTGCTCGGCGGTCGCGCGGGTGAGGAAGGGGTGGCCCTCGAAGTACGCGTCCGTCCCCCAGTGCGCCGCGTGGCCCGTGTGCACCAGCACCGCCCGCCCGCGCACCTCGATCCCGCCGAACGCCTCGGGGCCGATGCCGCGCCCGGTGCGCTCCGTGGCGCGCACGACCACCGCGTCCAGGTCCGCCAGCGACTCCAGCGGCAGCTCGGAGAGGTCCTTGCCGTCGGCGTAGCGATGGAACGGGCTGTCCACGTAGGTGCCCGTGTTCGCGATCATGTCGATGCGGCCGATGTGGAACTCCGTTCCCTCGGCGTAGACCGCGCGCGACGCCTCGCGGCTCAGGTAATCGCAGATGAGCGGCGCGGGAAAGCCCTTCAGCGTCACCATCCCGTGCTCCACGGTGTGGCTGAGATCGACCAGCCGGCGAGCCGCCGTGTTGGGCTCCATCTTCCTTCTCCGCCAACGTTTGCAACCGACGTTTACCACAGGATCATCGGAGACAGCCGGAGGGCGCGGAAGGAACCTTCCCCGCGCCCCCAGTTATACTCAACCAGAAACGGTCAGCCGGGCCGCCGAATCCTCAGCTTGGTTGGCGAGAGGACGCTGAAAGCGCCCGGAAGCTCTTCTCCATGCTCGCCGACGGCAGTAGAAACCGCGCCCGCGCGCTCGGCTGGCGTGAAACCGGGCAAGCGAACGAGCAACACACCCGTGGTGATCTTTCCCAGCCGATAGACAAGTTCGCCGAAGTCCTTGTCCATCGTCACCAGTACCGCCCCGAACGCGTTCGCCTGCTCGAGCACTATGTCGTCGGAGATTCCGGGCGCGAGTTCCGCGACGTAGTGCGCTTCGAACCCGTCTGCGCGGAGCCGGACCACGATCTGCCGATCCACGCCCTCGTCGCAGAAGAAGATCACGCAGCCATGCTCGCCGACGGATAGACGACGTCGGCGCGCAGCGCCTCCGCCGCGAACGAGAGCGCCGCATTGACCCCTTCGCGCGTCAGCCGCGGGTGTGCGTCGAGCAGCTCATCGATGGTGGCGCCCGCCCCGAGCTTTTCCAGGATGAGTTCTACCGTCAACCGTGTCCCCGCGATGACAGGCTTTCCCATCATGACAGCGGGATCGGATACGATCAGCATCTGCATGCCACACCTCCTTTCGAAATCAATCTAATGCCCTCAAGCCCGTAGTCAGAGAGGTGTTCGCGTCTTCGTCCACTTACGGCCAGCCGTGGATCACAGCGGGATGTTCGCGTGCTTCTTCGGCGGGTTGGAATCGCGCTTGTTGCGGAGCATCTCGAAAGCGCTGATCACGCGCGCGCGCGTCTCGCGCGGGTCGATGACGTCGTCCACGTAGCCGCGCGCGGCCGCGGCGAAGGGGTTGGCGAAGCGGTCCTCGTACTCCTTCTGCTTCGTCCCCGCCTCGGCCGCGGGGTCGGGCGCCGCGCCGATCTCGCGTCGGTACAGGATCTCCACCGCGCCCTTGGCGCCCATCACGGCGATCTCGGCCGTGGGCCAGGCGTAGTTCACGTCGCCGCGGATGTGCTTGCTGCTCATCACGTCGTACGCCCCGCCGTACGCCTTGCGGGTGATGATGGTCACCTTGGGCACCGTGGCCTCGCAGAAGGCGAAGAGGAGCTTGGCGCCGTGGCGGATGATGCCGCCGTGCTCCTGCGCCACGCCGGGAAGGAAGCCGGGGACGTCCTCGAAGGTCAGCAGCGGCACGTTGAACGCGTCGCAGAAGCGGACGAAGCGCGCCGCCTTCACGCTGGCGTCGATGTCCAGCACCCCCGCGAGCACCGCCGGCTGGTTGGCCACGATCCCGATCGACCGGCCGCCCACGTGCGCGAAGCCGCAGAGGATGTTCCCCGCGTAGTCGGCGTGCACCTCGTAGAACTCGCCGTCGTCCACCACGCGGCGGATGACGTCGTGCATGTCGTACGGCTTGTTGGGGTTGTCGGGGACCACGTCCAGCAGCTCCTCGTCGGCACGGTCGGCGGGGTCGTCCGTGGGCTTGAAGGGCGGGTCCTCGGCGTTGTTCTGCGGGATGAACTCGAAGAGGTGGCGGATGCGGTGCAGGCACTCGACCTCGCTCTTCACCGCGAAGTGGGCGACCCCGCTCTTCGCCGCGTGCGTGGCCGCGCCGCCCAGCTCCTCCATCGTCACATCCTCGTGCGTCACCGTCTTCACCACGTTGGGGCCGGTCACGAACATGTAGCTCGTTCCCTGCACCATGTAGATGAAGTCGGTGATGGCGGGCGAGTACACGGCGCCGCCCGCGCACGGGCCCAGGATGGCGCTCACCTGCGGGATCACGCCCGACGCCAGCGTGTTGCGCAGGAAGATGTCGGCGTAGCCGCCGAGCGAAACCACGCCCTCCTGGATGCGCGCGCCGCCGGAGTCGTTCAGCCCGATCACGGGCGCGCCGTTCTTCAGCGCCAGGTCCATGATCTTCACGATCTTCTCCGCGTGCGCCTCGCTGAGCGAGCCGCCGAACACGGTGAAGTCCTGGCTGAAGACGTAGACCAGGCGGCCGTGGATGGTGCCGTAGCCGGTGACCACGCCGTCGCCCAGGTACTTCTCGTTCTCCAGCCCGAAGTCGGTGGCGCGGTGCACCACGAAGCGGTCCAGCTCCACGAAGCTGCCCTCGTCCAGGAGCACGTCCAGCCGCTCGCGCGCGGTCAGCTTGCCGCGCTCGTGCTGCTGCCTGATCCGCTTCTCGCCGCCGCCCAGCTCGGCCTTGCGGCGCATCTCCTCCAGCTGCTCCAGCTTTTCCCGCATCGACATCGGGCGCGTCCCCGTTCGGTTTCGTTCAGGTGTGGATCGAAGGGCGGGAATCTAAGCGGAGTACGGAAGTACGAAAGTACGGGAGCACGAAACGGCCGCGGGTGCGGCGTGATCGCCCGCACCCGCGGCCCGTGCGGTGCCCCGGTCCGCGTCAGTACGTCGCAGCCGGCTGGGTGGAGGTGATGAAGCTCACCGGCAGCGCCGTGCGCACGGGCACCGGCACGCCGTTCAGCAGCGGGCGGGTGAAGCGCACCCCGCGCGCCACCGCGATCGCCGCGCGGTCGAGCTCTTCCCGCCCGCTCGAGCGCACGACCACGGACGACTGCCGCGCCCGTTCTCGTCCACCACCACCACCGAAGCCCCTTGCCCCTCGCAAGACCGGCGTCTTCCGCTCAGGCCGGATCCAGGACGAAGTCCACGGGAACGGTGAAGCGCGAGCGGACGGCGATGTCCTGCACCTTTGCCGGGCGGAAGCGCATGGTGCGGGCGAGGTCGCGCGCCACGTCGGTGAACTCGCGGCGGCTGGCGTCCACCACCGACACCTGCTCCACCTGGCCCCGCGGGCCCACGATCACCTCCAGCGTGGCGCTGCCGGCGACGCCGGAGTCCAGCAGCCGGCGCGGGTAGCCGCGCGACAGGCGCGCCGAGACGGTGCCGGGGTTGGTGAGCCGCGCCTGCTGCGTCACCTGGTCGAAGTTCCACACCACTTGCGGGTCGACCGGCTCGGCGGGCGACGGGAGCTTCTGCGCGCGCGCCGGCGTGGCGGCGAAGAGCGCGGCGAGGGAGAAGGCGAGCGCGGCCAGGCAGCCGGCGCCGCGGGTGCCATTCGGCAGAGGAAGATTCGTCATCGGTCGGTGCGTGGATCGGGGTTGCGCCGCCCCCGGGGCGGCTTCGCGCTACGACTACGATGACCGGGACGAGAAAAGATTCGAAAAAGTTTGACGGGCGAATGCGCGAAGGGGCGGAGAGCACGCGCTCCCCGCCCCCACCCGCGGTCGTGATGCCGCCCGCTCGCCGTGCTACCGCGGCGTGACGGTCACCGCCGGCGGCGAGGCCGGCGTGTAGCCGAGCGAGACGGGAAGCAGCGTCCGCACGCGCACGGGCCGCCCGTCCAGCCGCGGCGGCGAGAAGCGCGCGCCGCGCCACACGTTGGCCAGCAGGCGGTCCAGCCCCGGCCGCCCGCTGGACGTGGCGACGTCCACGGAGCGCGGCCTGCCGTCCTCGCCGATGACCAGGAGCAGCGTGGTGCTCCCGCCCGCCTGCACGTCCTCCAGCCGCGGGTGGGTGCGCGCGATCCGCAGCCCGATGTCGTCGGGATTCAGCAGCTTCGGCTTCTCCGCCATCCGCTCGATCTCCACCGTCTGGACCGGGTCGGCAGGGGCAGGGCCGGACTGCGCCGCGGCCCGGTGCGGCGTGATTGCGAGAATCGCCAGCATCGCGGCGAGGCAGGGCGTGCGCATGGGGATGGAGATGTGGTTCAGGTGGAGGATGGGAATCGTCGCGCGGGAACGATGCGCTGCCGCGTGCGGCGGCGAAAGAGCCGAAGCCACGTGTTTGTCCCACTCACCGCTGCGGATCGAATCGGTCGAAGGATTCGTCGCACGCGGAGGAGCGCAGGCGCAGAGAACCGCGCCGTCCTCCGCTACCTCCCGCGCCCTCTGCGTGAGATATCGCTGCTGGTGGTTCCCCGCGTCTCCGCGTCTCCGCGTGAGATTCAACGAAAACGGGGTGGAGAGCGATAGCTCCCCACCCCGTCATCGTCCCATCAGCCGTGCGGCCGAAGAAGCTTACGCCTCCTCGCCCTCCCCGGCCGGAGCCTCCTCGGGCGCGGCCTCGGCGGCCGGCGCTTCGGGAGCCTCGGCCTCGGCGGCCGGAGCCTCCGGGGCATCGGCCTCGGGCGCCGCGGCGGGAGCCTCGGCCTCGACGGCCTCGCCCTGATTGCGGAAGATCGGCTCGCCGCCCTCGAACTTGGGCACGCGCGTCACCTCCAGCACGATGCGGCGGTTGCCGGCATCCACCTCGGTCACCCGCATCTCCAGCTCGTCACCCTCGACGAACACGTCGGCGGGGTTCTGCAGCCCGGTGACCCCCAGCTGCGACACGGGCACGAAGCCCTCCACGTCGTCGCCCAGGTCCACCGCCACGCCCTTGTCCTGCAGGCGCGTGATGCGGCCGTTGATCTCCTGCCCCGCGTGGAACTGCGTGGCCAGGTGCTCCCACGGATCGTCGATGGTCTGCTTGAGGCCAAGCGAGATGCGCTTGTTCTCGGCGTCGACCGCCAGGATCACCACCTCCACGTCGTCGCCCTTCTTCACGACCTCGGAGGGGTGCTGGATCCGCTTGGTCCAGCTCATGTCGGAGATGTGCACCAGGCCGTCGATCCCCGGCTCGATCTCGACGAAGGCGCCGAAGCTGGTGAGGTTGCGGACCTTGCCGGTCAGGCGCGTGCCCACCGGGTACTTCACCGGCAGCGCGTGCCAGGGGTCCTCCTCGATCTGCTTCATGCCGAGCGAGATCTTCTCGCCCTCGGGGTCCACCTTCAGGATCACCGCCTCGATCTCCTCGCCCAGCGAGACGATCTTCGACGGGTGCCGGACGTTGCGCGTCCAGCTCATCTCCGAGATGTGCACCAGGCCCTCGACGCCCTTCTCCAGCTCCACGAAGGCGCCGTAGTTGGTGATCGAGACCACCTTGCCGCGGACGCGGGCGCCCACGGGGTACTTCTTCTCCACGTCCTTCCAGGGGTACTCCTGGAGCTGCTTCAGCCCCAGCGACAGGCGCTCGCGCTCCCAGTCGATGTCCAGGACCTTCACCTCCAGCTCGGCGCCGATCGACACCACCTCGCTCGGATGGCCCACGCGGCCCCAGCTCATGTCGGTGATGTGCAGCAGGCCGTCCATCCCGCCCAGGTCGATGAACGCGCCGAAGTCGGTGATGTTCTTCACCACGCCGGTGCGCACCTGCCCGACCTCGAGCTCCTTCTTCAGCTTGTCGCGCTTGATCTCGCGGTCGGCCTCGAGGAGCACGCGGCGGCTCACCACGATGTTGCGGCGGCGCTTGTTGAGCTTGATGATCTTGAACTCGTAGGTCTCGCCCAGCAGGTCCTCGATGTTCGGGACGCGGCGGAGCGCGATCTGCGAGCCCGGCAGGAAGGCGTCCACGCCCATCAGGTCCACCGTCACGCCGCCCTTGATCTTGCGGGTGAGGGTGCCCTTCACCGGGGTGCCGCTCTCGTGCGCTTCCTTGATCTTCTCCCACACGCGCAGGAAGTCGGCCTTCTTCTTGGACAGGACGACCACGCCGTCCTCGTCCTCGAGGTTCTCGAGGAAGACCTCGACCTCGTCGCCGATCTGCAGGCTGTCGGGATCCTTGAACTCGTCGCGGGCGACGGCGCCCTCGCTCTTGAAGCCCAGGTCGAGGATCACGGCCTTGTCGGTCACGCGCAGCACGCGCGCCTGCACGATCTCACCCTCCTCGATGTTCGTGAGGGTGTCGTCGTACATCTCCAGCATGGCCTCGTACTCCTCGGCGGAGTACTCGTCCTCGTCCCACAGGTCGGCGCGGATGTTCAGCTCGCGCGCCTTGTTCGCGATCTCCTGCGTGGAGAGCAGACGGCGCTCGGCGACCGCCACGCCGCCCTCGTCGTTGTCGGGCGTATACTGCTCGGTCTGGTCGGACATTGGGAACGGATCTCCTGAACGTCCCGCCGGGTGGGCCGCAAGTGCTTCCGCGGGCGGGAGTTGAGGGTGATTGGAGGTGCCGGAAAGAGATTTCCGGGGAAACGTGAAAATCTACGGAATCCTTTCGCCCCGGTCAACCCCCGCGGGCCCGCGCCATGCGCACGATCGCGTCCACCTGGTGGGCGAAGTCGAGCGCCGTGGTGTCGAGCTCCACCGCGTCGCCTGCGCGCGCCAGCGGGGCCACCGCGCGGGTGGAATCGATCTCGTCGCGCCCCTGCAGGCGCGCGGCCTCGGCCTCCACGTCTTCGGGGGATGGAGATGCGAGGCCCTGCTCCAGCAGCCGCCGCCGCGCGCGCTCTTTCGGGTCGGCGACCAGATAGACCTTCAGCTCGGCGTCGGGGAAGACTACGGTGCCGATGTCGCGCCCGTCGGCCACCAGCCCGCCCCGCGCGCCGGCCTCGCGCAGCGCGCCCATCAGCCAGGTGCGCACCGCAGGGACGGCGGCCATCCGCGACACGTGCGCGTTCACCTCCGGCGAGCGGATCTCCCGCATCACCTCCGCGCCGCCGACGGTGAGCGTGTATCCGGCCTCGCCGGGGTGCCCGTGCACGTCCAGCCGGTCGAGCTCGGCCGAGGTGAGGCCGTCCCACGCGTCCGCGGGGATGCCGGCCTGCAGCGCGGCCCAGGTGATGGCGCGGTAGAAGGCGCCGGAGTCCAGGTGGCGGTATCCCAGCGCCGACGCCACCGCCCTGGCCGTCGAGCTCTTCCCCGATCCCGCCGGGCCGTCGAGGGCGATGATGATGCCGTCCGGGTGCCGTCGTCCTTCCGTCATCTCCGTCCCCCTTCGCCGTTCCCCGCGCCGCCGCCCGCCGCCAGCTCCCGGGAGACGATGCGCGCCAGGTCCTCCACCATCGCCCCGGGCGGGCGGGTGAAGGCGCCGCGCGCGCTGGTGTTCACCTGCAGGGCGACGGCGAAGCCCTGCCGCGGATAGTAGCGCACGTCGGTGAGGTAGCCGGGGAAGTACCCGCTGTGCCCCCAGCTGGGGCCCAGCGGCCCCTCGCGGACGATGACCCCCAGGCCGTAGCGGACGCCGTTCCCCAGCGCGGGCGCGGCCACGCCGTCGACCACCTGCGCCAGCAGCGGACGGCCGAACGCGCGGCCGCCCCAGAGCAGCGCCGCCCAGCGCGCCAGGTCGGCCGCCGAGGTCGCGTAGCCGCCGCCGGCCCACTCGAACTGCGGGTTCACGATGAAGCGGCCGTCGCGGATCATCCGCGGCTCGTGGCCGAAGGGGTTGTCCGCGCCCGCGTACCCCTGCACCACGCCGGGGAGGACGACGGAGTCCGACGGCAGCACGTCGGCAAGGCGATGCGGGTCCAGCACGCGGCGGCGGATCTCGCGCTCCAGCGTGCTGCCGGTGATGCGCTCGACGATGGCGCCGAGGACGATGTAGTTGGTGTCCGAATAGTCCCATCCCCGCCCCGCCTCGAACGGCGCCTGCGTGCCCAGGATGTAGGCGATCCGCTCCGCGGGCGTCCAGCGCCGGCCGGGATTCGCGTTCAGGTCGCGCAGGAAGGTGTCGTTGAACTCGTAGCGCACCAGGCCGCTGGTGTGGTTCATCAGCATCCGCACGGTGATCTGCCGCGCGTTGGGGAGGCGGCCGAACCACGGCTCCGTGCCCAGCCAGGTGGAGATGGGCTGGTCGAGGCCGAGCTTTCCTTCCCCGACGAGCTGCAGGGCGACGGCGGCGACGAACGTCTTCCCCACGCTCCCCGCCAGCATCCGGTCGCGTGGGCGCATGGGCGTGCCGCTGCTGTCGGCGACGCCGGCCGCCAAGGCGATGGTGCGGCCGCCGGGGAGCTGGATGCCGACGGTGGCGCCGGGGAAGTGGCCCGCGGAGTGGAGCGAATCCAGCTTCGCCTGCAGCCGCGCGGCGAGCCGGTCCTGCGCCGCCGGCACCGGCGCGGCGACACGCGCCGGCATGCACCCGGCCGCCGCGGCGAGCACGAGCGCGAGGGAGATGCGGTTCAATGCGGTGGATCGAATCACGTACGAAGTGCCTTCCGTGTTTGGGTCCAAATCGGAGCCGGGAGAGGATCCGGTGTGCTTACCGCCGAGGCGAAGCTTAATGGCGCTCCGGCCGCATCGCGCCCTCTCCGGCCGGCTCAGGCCGTCCACCGCTCCCGTACCGGGAGAGGTAGCTTTCCGGCAGCCGGCACGCCCGAAATTACCATCACACCAGACTTTGCAGGGCTCACCAGCGTGGCCACCACCCCCTCGCCCGGTACGGGAGAGGGCGAGCGCTCTCAGGCGCGGGGAGAGGGCGGCGCGAGGCTTCGGACGCGCACCGCCGGCTCCGCCGCACCTCCGATCCTCATCCCCCCCGCACCAGCGAGTCCAGCAGCTCCCAGTAGCCGGGGAAGCTCACCGCGGCGCACTGGCGGTCGTCGATCTCGATCTCGTTCCCCGGGAGCGCGGCGAGCACGCCGAAGGCCATGGCGATGCGGTGGTCGCCGTGCGTGGTGACGCGTCCCCGCAGCGGATGGTCGCCGCCGCGGATCACCAGGCCGTCTTCCAGCTCCTCCGCCTCGGCGCCGATGGCGCGGAGCGCGGCCACGACGGCGGCGATGCGGTCGCTCTCCTTCACCCGCAGCTCGCCCGCGCCGGTGATGCGCGTCTCGCCCTCGGCCCGCGCCGCGAGGATGGCCAGCACGGGGATCTCGTCGATGGCGGCGGGGATGTCGTCGCCGCCGATCTGCACCGCCTTCAATCGCGAGGGGCGCACCACCAGGTCGGACACGGGCTCGCCGCCCACCGCACGGCCGCGCTCCCAGTGCAGCAGCCCCATCATCAATCGCGCGAGGGAGAAGAAGCCGGTGCGCGTGGGGTTGGCCAAAACGCCGCGGATGCGCAGCTCGCCCGCGTCCGCCAGCAGCGCCAGCGCCGCGAGGAAAGCGGCGGACGACGGGTCGCCGGGGACGCGGAGATCCAGCGGCGGCAGCGGCTCGCCCCACGCGCCCAGCACCGCGCGGACGCCGTCCGCCGAGGTCTCCGTGCGCACCGGGGCCCCGAGCGCGGAGAGCATCCGCTCGGTGTGGTCGCGCGAGAGCGCCGGCTCGGTGACGGAGACGGGGACGCGCGCGCCCAGGCCGGCCAGCAGCACCGCCGACTTGATCTGCGCGCTGGCCTTGGGAGAGACGTAGTCGATGCCGTGCAGCCCGCCGCCGGTGACCTCGATGGGCAGGCGGTCGGGGGCGTCCAGCTCGCGGAAGCGCGCGCCCATGCTCGCCAGCGGCTCGGTGATGCGCCGCATCGGCCGGCCGCGGAGCGACGCGTCGCCCGTCACCACGCTGGCGAAAGGGCGCGACGCGAGGAGGCCCATCATCAGCCGCGACGTCGTTCCGCTGTTGCCGCAGTCCAGCGGCTCCGCGGGCGCGCGCCAGGCGTCGATGCCGCGCCCGCGCACCACGATCTCGCTCCCGTCCGCGGGCGGCGGGGGAACGTCGCAGCCGAGCGCGCGGAGGACCGCGGCGGTGCTCCGGCAGTCCTCGCCGGGGAGAAGGCCGCTCAGCCGGCTCTCGCCCTGGGCCGCGGCGGCGAACATCAGCGCGCGGTGCGTGACCGACTTGTCGCCGGGGACGCGCACGTCGCCCGAGATGCGGAAGCTCATTCGTCTGCTCGAAGTCGTGAACCCAGGTGCGGCGCCGAAACGTATCCTCCGCGGAGCGCCGCGCAACCGGAACGCGCCGTGCAGGTTCATCCAGCCACCCGATCGCGCAGGCCAACCCCGCACCGACCCCGGCCATGAACGCATCTCCCTGGCACAGAATCGCTTGCGCGGCCGCCGTCGCGGTCGTGGCGCTCGCCGCCGCGCCGCTGGCCGCCCAGCGTGTCACCGTCAGCGGACAGGTCACCGACGCGGACAGCGGACAGCCGGTCGCCGGCGCGCTGGTCCGCGTGGGCGACGACGACCACGAGGTGATGTCGGACGCGCAGGGGCGCTTCACCCTCTTCCGCGTTCCCGTGGGCGACCGCGTGGTGTGGGGCTCGGCGATGGGGTACGGCACCTCGGCGGCGACGGTCGCGGTGGCCGCGGGCGGCGCGAGCGGCGTGGCGCTGCCGCTGAAGCGCGACCCGGTGCGCCTTGCCGCAATCAACGCCACGGTCAGCCGCTTCGAGTCGCGCCGGCGCTCCTACGGAAGCAGCGTGCGGCTGCTGACCGAGCGCGACCTGGCCGCCTCGGCGTCCAGCGACATGCGCGATTTCCTGGAGGTGCGCGCGGGGCTGCACCGCCTGCCGTGCAGCGGATCCGGCGGCGGGCTCACCCGCAACGACTGCGTGATCGTGCGCGGCCGGGCGGCGGTGCCGGTCGTCTACGTGGACGAGGTGCGGTGGGGCGTGGGGCTGGACGTGCTCTCCACCTACCGGCCCGAGGACGTGGCGCGGGTGGAGGTGTACGGCGGCGGCGCGCAGGTCCGGGTCTACACGCGCTGGTTCCTGGACTGGGCCTCGCGCAACAACACCAGCCCTGGCCGCTCCTCGCGGGCGAGTGAGCCGAATCCGCCGAGAGGCTGGCGTTCACCGGCCGACGTCATCCTGAGGCCGGCCACACCGCAAGCTTTCTTCACGCAAGCGGTTGCAGGCCGAAGGATCTATAATCGTCTCGCACGTCAGCCGGTGAGTCGCGTCGAGTGTTCGCCCTGATCGCATGATGATGGCGGACGCGAAAGAAAATTCGTGAGAAATCCTGGCTGGCGTGCGAAACAGGCTATAGATCCTTCGGCCTGCAAACAGTTGTGCAGAAACGGGGTTGCAGCGTGGTCGGCCTCAGGATGACGTCCGCGGGGGGATTCACGGATTCCGGGAAATTCGGAGATTCCGGGAGATTCGGGGAGAGGGAACACGGCGGCGCCGGAGGATCACTCCGGCGCCGCCGCTGTTTCCGCCAATCGAACGGTGCCCGACCGGACCGTCTTCAGCGCGCCTGATGGCGTGCGGACGAGGAGCGCGCCGGCGGGGGTGATGCCCATCGCCGTGCCCGTGAGCGCGTCCGCGCCGGTGACGTGGATGCGGCGACCCAGGAGCGCGTCGCGCGAGCCCAGCGCCTCGAGGAGCGCGCCGCCGAGCTCCGCGGGCGGCTCCGCGACGCGGCGGAAGATGGACCCGGCGACGGCGCCCGCCACGTCCGCGCGCGGCGGCATCCACCCGGACGCGATGCGCAGCGAGGTCGCGCTCTCCCGCAGCTCCGGCGCGAAGTCGCCGGTCGAATGGAGCACGTTGATGCCGATCCCCGCGACCACGTGGCCGGGAACGCCCGAATCCCAGCTTCCCTCGCAGAGGATGCCGGCCAGCTTGCGCCCGGCCAGCTGCAGGTCGTTGGGCCACTTGATCGCCACCCGCGCGGGGCGGACGAACGCGTCCAGCGCCTCCGCCGCCGCGAGCCCGACCAGGATCGGCAGCAGCCCCGGCGCGGCGAGCGACGGCGGCCGCAGCACGACCGAGAGCCACACGCCCAGCCCCGGCGGCGACTGCCATCCCTTCCCGCCGCGCCCGCGCCCCGCCACCTGCTCCTCCGCCAGCACCGCCGTCCCCGCGGGCGCGCCCTCCTCGGCCAGAGCGCGAGCGACGTCGTTGGTGGACCCCGCGCGCTCGAACAGGTGCACCGCGGGAAGCCCCCAGCGCGCCGCCAGCTCCGCCGCGGTGGCGCCCTCCCACCGCTCCGCCCGCCGCTCGATCACGCGCCCGCCGCCTCCAGCCGCAGCGACAGGTCCAGCGCGGGAGCAGAGTGCGTCAGCGCGCCCACGGAGATGAAGTCCACCCCCGTCTCCGCGTAGCCGCGGATCGTCTCCAGCGTGATCCCGCCGGACGCCTCCGTCTCCGGCCGCGCATCCCCCGCGGCGCGGACGAGGGCGACGGCATCGCCCATCATCTCCGGCGTCATGTTGTCGAACATGATGCGGTCGACTCCCACGGCCAGCGCCTCGCGCACCTCGTCGAGATTCGTCGTCTCCACCTCCACGCGCAGGCCGCGGTCGTTCCGAGCGCGCACGGCCCGCACCGCCGCGGTGATCCCTCCCGCCGCGGCGATGTGGTTGTCCTTGATCATCACCATGTCGAACAGCCCCACGCGGTGGTTGGCGCCGCCGCCCGCGACCACGGCCGCCTTCTCCAGCCGCCGCATCCCCGGCGTGGTCTTGCGCGTGTCGATCACCCGCGCGCCGGTGCCGGCGATCGCGTCCACGTACACGCGCGTCAGCGTGGCCACGCCGGAGAGCTGCTGCAGGAAGTTCAGCGCCGTCCGCTCCGCCGTCAGGATCGACGCCGCGGAGCCGGAGATGCGCATCACCTCGTCCCCCGGTGCGACGGCGGTCCCATCCCCCGCGGTCACCTCGACGGCGAGCGAGGAATCGACGCGGCGGAAGACCTCGGCGGCGACTTCCATCCCCGCGATCACCCCCCGCGCCTTGGCGACGATCCGCGCGACCGCGCGCCGCTCGGCGGGAACGGTCCAGAGCGTGGTGAAATCCCCCGGCCCCACGTCCTCGGCCAGGGCGGCGTCGATCAGGCTCAGCGCTTCGGGCGGCAGCGGCATGCGCGTCAGGTCGCAGGGTGATCCGGATGCGTCGTGCGGAAGGGGCACGAAAATGCGACTGAAGTCGCGGCTACAACGGCACGTAGTCCGCCTTCGCGGACTTCATCGGTGCGAGACGAACCCGCGGCGCGCCAGTTCGCGGGAGGGCCACAAAACTGCGCCGCGAGCCCGGTGCGCGCCAGACGCGTGGGAGACGCATCCGGGGCTTGCGACCGCGCTCGCGGCTCATCATCTGTTCCAGCTCCGCAGTGCCGACCCGCTCACCCCTTCCAGGAGACCCGCATGGCCGCACTCCCCCGCACCGCCGCACTCCTCCTCACCCTCCCGCTCCTGGCCGCCGCGCCTTCGCCCGCCGCCCGCGCCGCGCAGACGGTCACGCCGTGCAGCATCGGCGCGTACGTGATCGACCCCGACCCGCGCGGGCTGAACGTGCGTGCCGGGCCGGGTACGGGGTCGCGCGTGGTCACGCGGCTGCACCTGAACGACTACGTGGAAGTGACGGGTGCCAGCGGGCAGTGGCTGCGCGTGCGCAACGCGTCGGCCGAGGAGGGGATCTTCTGGCGCGGTCCGGGATGGGTGTTCGCGCAGAAGCTGGGGACCAGCACCAGCGAGAACCATCCCGTGCGGCTCTACCGCGAGCCGCGCAGCGGAAGCCCGGTCGTCAGCCGGCTGAACCCCACGCAGGTGACGCTGCTGGGGTGCCGGGGAGACTGGGCCCGCGTGCAGGTGGCCAACCTCACCGGCTGGCTGGACGCGGCCTCGCAGTGCGCGCTGACGCTCACCACCTGCTCGTGAGCGCGGACGTCAGTCCGCGGGCACCAGGGCCGGCTCCTCGCTGGGGGCGCCGGCCACGATGCGCTCGTAGTAGCGCTCGTACCGCGGGATGATGCTGGCCACGCCGTAGCGCTCGGTGGCGCTCCTTCGCGCCGCCGCGCTGAACCGCCGCCACGTCTCGGGGTCGCGCAGGATGTGGATGGCGCCGTCGGCCATCGCCTCCACGTCGCCCACCGGCGCCATGAACCCCGTCTCCCCGTCGTCCACCACCTCCGGCAGCCCGCCCGCGTTCGAGGCGATCACCGGCACCCCGCTGGCCATCCCCTCCAGCGCCACCAGGCCGAACGACTCGTTCTGCGACGGGAGGATGAGCAGGTCGGCGCAGGCCATGATCTCGGCCACCGAGTCCTGCTTCCCCAGGAACACCACGCGGTCGGTGATCCCCAGCATCCGCGCCTCGTCCACCGCCTCGGGCCGGTCGGGCCCGTCGCCGATGAACACCAGGCGGCTGGGCACTTCCTTCGTGAGCCGCGCGAAGACGCGCACCACGTCGCGCACCCGCTTCACCGGGCGGAAGTTGGACACGTGCAGCACCAGCTTCTCGCCGTCGCGCAGGAACGCCGTCTTCCAGCACGGATAGCGGTCGCGCGAGTAAAGGCCGGGGTCCACGAAGTTGGGGATGACCTCGATGGTGTCGGCCGGCACGCGGAAGGCGTCTACCGTCTCGCGCTTCAGGTAGTCGGAAACGGCGGTGATCCCGTCGGACTTCTGGATGGAGAAGCGGGTGATCTCCCAGAAGTTGCGCTCCTGCCCGATCAGGGTGATGTCGGTGCCGTGCAGCGTGGTGACGATCTTCACCGGGTGCCGGTCGCCCAGCATCTCCTTGGCGATCCAGGCGCTGGTGGCGTGGGGGATGGCGTAGTGCACGTGCAGCACGTCCAGCCGCTCGCGCAGCGCCACCTCGTGCATCACCGCCGCCAGCGCGAGCGAGTAGTTGTTGTGCTCGAACAGCGGGTAGTGGACCATCTCCACCTCATGGAAGAACACGCGCTCCATGAAGTGGGGAAGCCGGAAGGGCTGGGCGTACGAGATGAAGTGGATCTCGTGGCCGCGCTCCGCCAGCGCGATCCCCAGCTCGGTCGCGATGGCCCCCGAGCCGCCGTACGTCGGATAGCAGGTGATGCCGATCTTCACGGGATAGTGCCCAGTGCCGAGTGCCCAGTGCCAGGTATCACGAGGAATGCCTCTGGAGAGACGTCACCCACGGTAATCCGCCTCCGATGGGAGCGATGACAGAGATGACGTCATCCTGAGCCCGCCACACCGCAATCCGTAGCCGCACAATCATTTGCAGGCCGAAGGATCCATACTCGTCTCGCACGTCGGCATCGAAGACGCGCGGAGTCCGCCATGCATGCCCCGAATGAATTCGGGGGCAACAAAAGCACAAAGTCGCTGCGCGACTGCGGGCGGTGACCTCGATGCGCCGGCCATGCTCCTGCGTGGATACATGGCTGCAGTCCCGGAGGGACTTCGTGCTGGTGTTGCAGGTGAATTCCATTCACCTGTCGCCGGCGGGGGCCCCGCTCACACGCCGCCGGCCGACCCGGGGTGTGACGATCCAGGGTCTGGCGTACCCGCCGCACCCCCCTGCGGTCCAACGGCGGCGCGCCAGGCGGCGGCGATCTCGTCCGCCAGCTCGGCGCGCGGGCGCGTGGCGTCCACGTGGATGGCCCCGGCGGGGAGCTGCGTGCGGTTCCAGGTCTGCTGCCGCTTGGTGTAGGCGCGGGTGTTCTTCCGCACCAGTTCCAGCGCCTCGTCCAGCGTCCGCTCGCCGCGCAGATACGGGATCAGCTCCGCGTAGCCGTGCGCGTTCAGCCCCGGCGCGTCCTCGCCGTACTTCGCCACCAGCCCGCGCACCTCGTCGATCAGGCCGGCATCGACCATCCCGTCCACGCGCGCGTTCACGGTCGCGTAGACCCGCTCGCGCGGCACGTCGAGCACGAACGCGAGCACCGGCACGCCCGGCGCCTCCGGCGGCGAGTTGCGGTGCCACCAGGGGAGCGGCTTTCCGGTCAGCAGCGGCACCTCCAGCGCGCGCAGCAGCCGCTGCCGCCCGCCCCAGTCGCGCAGCCGCGCGGCGGACTCTGGGTCCACCTCCGCCAGCCGGCGGTGCAGCTCCTCGTCCGGGAGCGCCTCCAACTCGCGGGAAAGCTCGGCGCGGCGCGCGGGATCCAGCTCCGGCTCCCGGAAGATGGGGTCCGTCAGCGCGCGCAGAAAGAAGCCCGTGCCGCCCACCAGCATCGGCACGCGCCCGCGGCCGCGGATCTCCGCGATCTTCTCCCGCGCGTACCGCGCCCACCGCGCCGCGTTGAAGCGCTCGGAAGGGTCGGCGATGTCGATGCCGTGGTGGGGGATGTCGCCGCGCTCCTCCGCGGTCGGCTTGGCGGTGCCGATGTCCATCCCGCGGTAGACGGAGCGCGAGTCCATGGAGACGACCTCGCCGTCCAGCCGCCGCGCCACCTCCACCGACAGCGCCGTCTTCCCCGACGAGGTGGGGCCGACGATGGCGAGCGCGTCCGGCATCATCTCCCCGGCCCGCCCGTTCAGCGACGGGAGGAGACGAAGGCGCTCACGTCGCGCGCGAAGCGGTCCGGCTCGTCCAGGTAGACGAAGTGCCCGCTGTTCTCGTACTCCACGTAGCGCGCGTGGGGAAGCTGCCGCGCCAGGTCCCGCAGCCCCGCGCCCACCGCCGCGCCGTCGTGCCGCCCGGCGATGACCAGCACCGGCATGGTCAGCCGCCGCATCGCGGCGAAGCGGTACTGCAGCAGCCCGCTGCGGAAGAGCGCGTTCCCCAGCTCGCCGGTGTTGCGCTGCCCGCTGGCCGCCTGCACGCTGTCCAAGCGGATGCGCACGGCCGAGTCGGGGAACATCAGCGCGTTGTTCATCGCCTCGCGCTCGGCCTCCGGCTGGTTCCAGAACCAGTCGCAGGCCGGGTCCTTCGTGGCCGCCGAGTCGCCGAGCGCGCGCCGGGCCGCGTCGGGAAACATCTCCATCGTCCGCCGGCAGCGCAGCCGCGTCTGCCCCGGCGCGTCCCACAGCCCCGCCGCGAACACCAGCGCGGAGACGTGCTCGGGATACTTCGCCGCGTACTCCAGCGCCAGCGTCCCGCCGAACGAGTGCCCCACCAGCGCGATCCTGGGCGCGCCGAGGACCTGCCGCAGCGCCTCCACGTCCTCGACCAGCAGCGCCATGGAGTATTCGCCGCTGCGCGGCCGACCCGAGCGCCCGCTCCCGCGCTGGTCCAGGTACACCATCCGCAGCGACCGCTCCATCCGCGGCCCCACCAGCTCGGCGAAGTGGTAGCTCCCCTGCCCCGGCCCGCCGTGCAGGAACACGACGGGCGGCATGCCGGTGGCACTGTCTCCGGCCACGCGGTACCACAGCCGCACGCCGTTCACGTCCACCTCATGCTCGCCCGCACGCAGCCCGTCCGCCGCCTGCGCACTCAGCGGAGCGCGCGAGGCAATCGCGAGCGTGGCAAGCGTGATCCCGAGCAGCATCCGCCTCATCGATCCTCCCCCTTCAGACGTTTGCCGCGCCAGCGCTTCAATCGTACTTTCCGCACTTCCGCACTTCCGCACTTCCGCACTCATCCACTCCGCCCAAACCGGCGATGCAGCTCGGAAATCGACAGCTGGATCACCGTCGGCCGCCCGTGGATGTCGTGATACGGCAGCTCGGTGGCGAACAGGCGGTCGAACAGCTCCGTCATCTCCCGCTGCGTCAGCTTCTGCCCGGCCTTGATGGCGCCCTTGCACGCCATGGTCAGCGCAATCCGCTGGTGCTGCGTGCGCGCGCTGTCCACCAGCGGCGAGCCGGTCGTCAGCTCCGCGATCATCTCGCGCAGACACCGTTCCGCGTCGAAGTAGGGATGGGGATTGGGAACGGAGTGCACGATGATCGCCCGCCCGCCGAACGGCTCCACCTCGAACCCCGCGCGCTCCAGCACGCCGCGCACCTGCTCCACGATGGCGAACTCGGCGGGTGAAAGGCGCAGGGTGATGGGAAAGAGGAGCCGCTGGCTGGACGACTCGCCGCCGTCGAAGCCGCGCACGATCTCCTCGTACAGCACCCGCTCGTGCGCCGAGTGCTGGTCCACCAGGATGAGCCCCGTGCGCGTCTCCGCCAGGATGTAGGTGTTGTGCACCTGCCACATCATCGCCGCCGGGCCGATCAGCTCCGCCGCGGCGACGGCCTGCGCGGGCTCGGCGGACGGCGCCACGGGCGCGCCGCCACCGGTGACGAACAGCGCCATCTGCGGCTCGAACGGCTCCCCGGCCGCGGACGGCCCCGCATCCGCCGGCGATGGGACCGCCGCCGCGCCGAACGGCACCGCCGCCTCGCGCACACGGCGGACGCCGAATCCCTCCGGCGCCCCGTACGGCGCCCGCTCCGGCTCCTCCGCCGCGGCGCGCATCCCGATGCTGGGCGTGCTCTCCAGCCCCGACAGCGCGGCGCGCACCCCCTCCTCGATCGCGCGCTCCACGCCGATGCGGTCGCGGAAGCGCACCTCGGCCTTGGCGGGGTGCACGTTCACGTCCACCTCGCCGTCCGGCACTTCCAGGAAGAGGAAGAGGGAGGGATACACGCCCTGCGGGATTGTCGTCCGGTACGCGCGGTCGACGGCTTTCACCAGGTAGCGGTCGGTGAAGGCGCGGCCGTTCACGAACAGGTACGCCTTGCGCCCGCCCGGCCGCGAGCTGTGCGGCCGCTGCACCAGCCCGGTGACGGCCACGCTCCCGTCGCGATGGGCGACGGGGATCAGCTCGCCCGCCGCGTCGCCGCCCCAGATCGCGGAGATGCGCTCCCCCACCGTCGCCGCCGTGGGAAGCGCCAGCACGTCGCGCCCGCCCGAATCCAGCGAGAACGCCACCTGCGGCTGCGCGAGCGCGAGCGTCGTCACCACCTCGCCGACGGCGCGGTTCTCGGCGGCGGTGGAGCGCAGGAACTTGGCGCGCGCGGGAACGTTGAAGAAAAGGCTGCGCACCGACACCGTCGTCCCCCGGCGCCGCGCGCAGTCCTCCACTCCGGCGATCTGCCCGCCGGTCACCATTACCCGCGTCCCGTCGCCCTCGCGCTCCGCCGTCTCGATGGCGAAGCGGGACACCGAGGCGATGGACGGCAGCGCCTCGCCGCGGAAGCCGAGGGTGCGGATGGCGGCCAGGTCCGCCTCGTTGCGGATCTTGCTGGTCGCGTGGCGGTCCACGGAGAGGAGCGCATCCTCCCGCCCCATCCCGTGCCCGTCGTCGGCCACGCGGATCTCCGTCTTCCCGCCGTTGCGGACGGTGATCTCGATGCGCTGCGCGCCTGCGTCCAGCGCGTTCTCGACCAGCTCCTTCACGACGGACGCGGGCCGCTCCACCACCTCCCCGGCGGCGATCTGGTTGGCGAGCTTCTCGGGGAGGATGTGGATGCGGCGCGGCATTCCGGAACGGCGGCGGTTCGGGCGAAGTTCGGTTTCAGCGGGGTGAAGCTAGACCGGCGCGCCGGGCGGGTCAACGGCTTGACTTCGCGCCGCCGATGCTCCCCCGACGCCGCGGCCGTGAGGCTCGCTCCAAGAGGCGGTGCGCATCCACCTTCCCCCCCGCGGCCCGTTCAGCGCAGTCGTCGAGACGGAGATTCCTGAACGACGAACGCCCTCCGAAGATGCGGAAGGCGTCGAAGAAATCTGTTCCGGATGATTCACGCGGCCTGCGGATGCTGCTGCG
Organism: Longimicrobium sp.; assembly: GCF_035474595.1. Classification (NCBI taxonomy): domain Bacteria; kingdom Pseudomonadati; phylum Gemmatimonadota; class Longimicrobiia; order Longimicrobiales; family Longimicrobiaceae; genus Longimicrobium; species Longimicrobium sp. Next base: position 116,323 of record NZ_DATIND010000107.1, on the reverse strand, counting down.
CTTCGTACCATGAATCCACGGCATCGACGATCCTGTCCAGGGCGTCCCGATCCAGGTCACTCCATCCGATCCCGCTCGCGGCCCGCAGCACGGGTTTTCTGCGCGCGCCCACCGCGGGCTCCTTCAACCAGCGGAAATATCCCCGATCGTCCGACATCGTGAAGACGAAGACGCAGAAGGGGATAGTCGCGTCGGCAACGGACCCGGCCTGCACCGGCTCGATGAAGGCCTCGAGATCCGCCGCCCGTGCGACGGAACCCTCGCGCGCCCTTACCTGCACGCCGAACATCCGCCCGGTCGGAACCCCGTCGCGGGTCACCGTCACCAGGAAATCCACACCGGCATCGGGCGACGCAACGCGGTTCACCACCAGATCGTTTCGACGGGTGAGGTGAATGAACGCCAGGTTCTCGGCACGCGTTGCGAGAAACTCCCGCAGGCTCCTCTTCATTCCTCCCTCCAACGCGGGTCGGCCAGTTCCGACCGGAACACGGATCGGTCCTTCGATCGCCAGTACGCCTCTACCTCGTCCCGGAGAGTCGCGAGAATCTCCGGTATGAGCGGGTAATCCGTGCAGATCGACGAGAAGGCTCCGCCCGTTCCGCTCCCCACCGACACAATGTAACCACGTTCGGCGACTTCATCGATTCCCACTACATAGGCCGGAGCGGGATAGCTGGCAAGGCGTTCGATATCGGAGCGGCTTACCCGCACCTTGAGCCTTCGCCCATCGCGCGTGTACCCCCGCCTGGTCGTCTTTACCTGAACGAAGAAGTACGAAAGCAGATCCCCCGATTCCAGCACCTCGACAAAGTAGTCGACGGATCGCTTTTTCTCCCCGAGGTGTCGCGGGATGTCGAATAGGAATCCGCGCGTGGGATGCTCCCGTGAGATGAGGACGCAGAAAAGCGCTTCACCCCGCGCGGCAACGAGATCGTGATCGCCAGAATCGGTGCGCACGAAAACCGCCGCTGGAACAGGTGGGCGATATTCCTGGAATCAGCGGAAAAGGTAAACGTTGGAAATGCGTGCGCAAGTGTACAGAATTCCGTCAGCGCGGTCCGGCCATCTTCCCGTAGAACCGGCGTGTGTTGGCCAGCGTCCGCGCCGCGAACGCAGGCCGCTCCACCACCTTCCCGGCGGCGATCTGGTTGGCGAGCTTCTCGGGGAGGATGTGGATGCGGCGCGGCATTCGGCAGACCGGTCGTTCGGCGGAGCGTTCGGCTTGGATTCGGGTGAGAAGCTAACCGCGTGGGCGAGCCGCGGAAAGTCTTGCGGAACCGTGTGGGAGATCGATGCGAGGGGAACGCGGACGACGCCGCGCGCGGCAGACGACAGACCGCGCCCGATGGCTCCCGATGGCGACCCGGAGAGTTCGCCGGTGTGGCAGAGATGGGCAGGATGCTGCCGGCGCGGCGGAGGGTACTTCCGCCGCGCCGGCAAAGCCACGCGTCAGCAGATGTCGCCGGTGTGGCACACGGGGAAGCAGGTGGGATACGCGCTGGCGGGGCAGCGCGGCCCGTAGCACGTCACCTGGCCATTGCAGCTGAAGTCGTTGGGATCGCAGGTATTGCCGCAGGTGAACTGGTTGCACGTGGCTTCCGTGAGCTCGCGCGCCGCCACCGTGCCGCGGCGCGGCGCGGGATCCGCGACCGGCTCGAACGACTCGACGTGCAGATCGCCAGGCTCCAGGTGCAGCTTCTTCATGGCTCCCTCCGGGGTGTGAACGGTTCCCGCAACCGGCTCCAGTAGAAGATTCTGTCGTCAAGTACATTCCGGCAAGAGGAACCTAACGCGGCGGGCTCACCTCCCCGGCAATGTTGGGCGCCGCTGTGGCCGAAGGTGCGCGCCTGGAGACGGCAAGCGCACCCGGCGGTCAGGAGAGCGACATTCTCCCGTAGAACCGGCGCGTGTTCGCCAGCGTCCGCGCGGCGAACGCCTCCGCGTCCTCGCCGCGGAGCTCGGCGGCGCGGCGGGCCACGTGGGTGACGAAGGCCGGCTCGTTCGTCTTGCCGCGATGGGGGACGGGGGCCAGGTACGGGGTGTCCGTCTCCACCATGATGCGGTCGGCGGGAACGATGCGGACGAAGTCGGCGCCCTCGAACTTCTTGAAGGTGATCATCCCCGAGAACGAGGCGTACCACCCCATCTCCAGCGCCTCTTCCAGCAGCTCGCGGCCGCTGGAGAAGGAGTGCAGCACGCCGACGGTTCCCCGCCCCGCCTCGCGCAGGATGGCGCGCAGGTCGTCGTCCGACTCGCGCGAGTGGACGATCACCGGCAGCCCCGTCTCCCGCGCCAGCTCCAGGTGCCGCGCGAAGTTGGCGCGCTGCACCTCGCGCGGCGAGAAGTCGTAGTGGTAGTCGAGCCCTGTCTCCCCGAGCGCGACGACGCGCGGATGCATCGCCATCTCCCGCACCGCCGCCAGCGTCTCTTCCGACGAGGTGCTGGCCGCGTGCGGATGGATCCCCGCGGTGGACCAGACGCAGCCGAAGCGCTCCGCCAGCTCGAGGTTCGTCCGCGCGTCCTCCGCATCCGTGGCGATGGTGACGATGCCGGCCAGCCCCGCCGCCCGCGCCCGCTCCACCACCGCCTCGACATCGGGAAGGATGCGCTCGTCGGCCAGGTGCGCGTGGGAATCGATCAGCTGCATGGGAGAAGTGCGGAAGTGCGTGAGTGCGCTGAACTCGCCGTAACTGGCAGATGTGCGTCATCCGGGAAGTCCACGCAGGCGGACTGCGTGCCGTTGTAGCCGCGACTTGAGTCGCATTTTCCGACCCTTGGAGTCGCTCATCGCCGACATCATCCAATTCCCCCAGAACGACAGCGGGCCGCCGCGGAAGGTATCCGCGGCGGCCCGCTGCGCAACTGCCCGATGGTTTCACCGGAAGCGCACTCCCGCACTTCCGCACTCACGCACTTCCGTGTCAGCGCGGAACTTCGGCGGTGCGCGGGCTCCGGTTGTTGGGCGGCCGGTTGCCGTTGTTCGGGCGCTTGGCCGAGTGCGAGCGCACCGCCTGCTCGCGCTTCTCCTTGCGCGGGAAGTGCCGCTCGATCTCGTACAGCACCGGGCTGGCCACGAAGATCGACGAGAACGTTCCGATGCCGATGCCCAGCACCAGCACCAGCGCGAACCCGAAGATCACCGGGCCGCCGAACGCCAGCAGCGCCAGCAGCGTGGCCATCACCGTGGCCACCGTGAGCGTGGTGCGCGGCAGCGTCTCGTTGATGGCCTTGTTCAGGATGTCGACGAAGGTCCGCCCGTGCTTCGGCCGCCCCAGGTCCTCGCGGACGCGGTCGAACACGATGATGGTGTCGTGCATCGAGTAGCCCACCACCGTGAGCACCGCGGCCACCGTGCCCAGCGAGATCTCGGTGCGGGTGAGCGACAGGAAGCCCAGCGTCACCACGATGTCGTGCACGGTGGCGATCACCGCCGCCAGCGCGAAGCGCCACTCGAAGCGGATCCCCAGGTACACCAGGATGGCCGCGAACGAGAGCAGGATGGCGATCAGCGCCCGCTGCTCCAGCTCGGCGCCCGCCTTGGGGCCCACCGCCTCGGTGCGCACGATCGAGTAGTCACCGGCGCGCTGGCCCTGCACGACCGGCTTGAAGCGCGTCTGCAGCGCCTGCGCCACCCGCGACTGCGCGTCGGCCCCGGCCTCCTGGCCGAACCTGGGCGTGCGCACCTCGTAATCGTTCCCCGAGCCGAACTGGGTGATCTCCCAGTCGGCGTGGCCGGCGGCCGAGGTGGCCGCGCGGATCTGCTGCGCGCTCACGGGGTGCGTGAAGTGCACCTGCACCACGGTGCCGCCGGTGAAGTCCACGCCGTAGTTCAGCCAGCCCTCGCCGCGGACGGCGTGGTAGACCATCGACCCGATTCCCAGCAGCAGCAGCGCGGCGGTGATCATGTAGGCGCGCGTGCGCCACTGCAGGAACGGGTAGTTCGCGTTCTGGAAGAATCTCATCGTCCCGTTCCCCTAGATCGACAGGCTCTGCGCCCTGCGGCGCTCGAGGTAAAGCTGCATGAAGGTGCGGGTGGTGAACACCGCGGTGAAGAAGCTGGCCACCACGCCCACCGCCAGCGTCACCGCGAAGCCGCGGATGGGGCCGGTGCCGGTGTAGAACAGGATGGCGCAGGTGATCAGCGTGGTCACGTTGGAGTCCACGATCGCGCGCATGGCGTGGTGGAAGCCCTCGTTCACCGCCGCGCGCACGCTGCGGCCGTGGTCCAGCTCCTCGCGGATGCGCTCGAAGATCAGCACGTTGGCGTCCACCGCCATGCCCACCGAGAGGATGAGCCCCGCGATGCCGGGGAAGGTCAGCGTGGCGCCCAGCAGCGCCAGCATCCCCATCGACACGATCACGTAGATGGCCAGCGCCACCACCGCCAGCAGCCCCGAGAAGTGGTAGATCCCGATCATGATCAGGATCACCGCCCCGATCCCCACCAGCGCGGCGATCTGGCCGTTGCGGATGGAGTCCTCGCCCAGCGAGGGGCCCACGCTGCGCTCCTCCACGATGTGCAGGGGCGCGGGAAGCGCGCCGGCGCGCAGCACCAGCGCCAGGTCCGAGGCGTCGGCCATGGTGCTCTTGCCCAGCTCGATCTGGCCGCGGGTGTTGATGGCGCCGTTGATGACCGGCGCCGTGTACACGCGCTGGTCCAGCACGATGGCCATCTGCTCGTGCAGGTGGTCGCCCGTCTCCTTCTCGAAGCGGCGCCCCGCCCGGCGCGACAGCTCGAACGCCACGATGGGGCGGTTGAACTGGTCGGTCTGCGCCTGCGCGTTCTGCAGGTGCTCGCCGGTCATGATGGCGTCGCGGCTCACGTACCAGAGGCTGGCGAAGCCCTTCTGCTCCTCGGACGACGGCATTCCCCACAGGAACTGGGCGCCGCGCGGAAGCAGCGCCTGCACCTGCGGCAGTGCCAGGTACTTCTCCACCGCCTTCACCTGCGCGGTGTCGACCAGGAGCTGCCCGCCCGAGCCCTGCCCGGCGAACTTGCTTTCCAGCGGCTTGGCCGCGGTCAGCGAGTCCACCGCCTGGCCGTTCTGCCCGGCCTTGTTCTGCAGCAGCCCGCCCGTGGCCGGAGCCGCGCCGGCCGCGGGCTTCGCCTCGGCCGGGAAGGCGGCGGCGATGGCCGTCTCCATCCGCGGGAGGATGCCCTGCAGCTCGCTCAGCGGGCGCACGATCTTGAACTCCAGGAAGGCCGACTTCTGCAGCACTTCCTTGGCCCGGCTCTGGTCGGTGTTCTTCCCGGCCAGCTCCACGATGATGCGGTCTTCGCCGGCCTTCTGCACCACCGGCTCGCTCACGCCCAGCTCGTCCACGCGCAGGCGGACCACCTTCAGCGCGCGGTCGATGGCGTCCCTGCGTGCGGCGGGGGTCAGCACCGTCCTGGACTCGTCGATCTCCATGGCGTAGTGCGACCCGCCCTGCAGGTCCAGCCCCAGCGTGATCGGCTGCCCGGTCTTGTTGTACCGGTAGGCGAGCAGGGCCAGGCTGGCGATGGTGAGGGCGACGATCAGGCCCAGGCGGACCTTTAGATTCTGAAACATCGGAAGGAGCGGACTCCCGGAGAAGGTTGGAGGAACTCCGCGAAGACGGGATTGGGTTGTCTTCAGGAAACTTGCAAAGCTAGCCCCCCGCACCGGCCTCTGTCAACCGCGCGCGGCCCCCTTTCGGGTGCTCTGCGGGCCGTCCGCGGGAGGGTCTGAAGCGTCGCTTAAACCGGTGCACGGGAAGAAGTTCCCCGCGGCGGACGAGTACGGAAGTAGAGGGAGTACGAAAGTACGCTTCACCCTTGCGCGGGGCGGCTTCCCGACCGTCGATCGGCGTTCCGCGCGACGATCCCCCGAAAGATCCTCACGCAGAAGACGCAGAGGTTGCCGAGGGAGAGTCATCCCCACTCCGCGATCTCTGCGTCCTCCGCGTGATCCCTGCAGTTCCGTACTCTCGTACTTCCGTATTTTCGTACTCGGTCTCAGCCGTTCCGACCCGTGTTGATCACGTTCACCTTGCGAAACCGGGCCGGCGGGCAGCCGTGCGAGACGGCATTGGACTGCGAGGGCTGGCCCTTGCCGTCGTTGAACGATCCGCCCACGAAGTAGGTGCTGCGGCCGCCCAGCAGGTCCAGCGAGTTCCAGAACTCCGGCGTGCGGATCTGGTACGCCACGTCCTTCAGCATCCCCCCGACCTTGCCGTCCCTGATCTCGTGGAACACCTGCCCGCCGAACTGCGCGTTGAAGCGCTGCTGGTCAATCGAGTACGAGCCGCGCCCCTCGATCAGGATGCCGTCCTTCACGTCGCCCACCAGCTCGTCCAGCGTCACGTCGCGCGTGGGGTGCGGCATCAGGTTCACGTTGGGCATGCGCTGGAACTGCACGTCGGCCCAGCTCTGCGCGTAGCTGTTGCCGTGGCTGCGCACCGGGCGCCCCTGCGTGCGGTACCAGTCGGCCAGCATGGGCGCCTGCTCGCGCGTGGTCTGCAGGTCGTTCAGGATGCCGTTCTTCACGATGAGATACTCCTCCGGCCGCACCCCCTCGTCGTCCCACCCCGCGGTGGCCAGCGAGCCGGGCGCCGACCGCTCCGCCTGGATGTTGAAGATGTCGGGCCCGTACCGGAACTTGCCCAGGTAGTCCTGGATGGGGGAGATGAACGACGTTCCCGCGAAGTTGGCCTCGTACCCCAGGATGCGGTCCAGCTCCGTGGGGTGCGCGATGGACTCGTGGATGGTCAGGAACAGGTGCGAAGGGAGGAGCACCAGGTCGTAGCGCCCCGGCTGGATCGGCCTGGCACTGAGCTTCTGAACGGCTTCCTGGGCCCACACCGGCGCGTTCTCCACCAGCCGCGCGTTGCGGACATGCTCGTATCCCAGCCCCATCGGCTGCACCGGCGTGGACATCCGGCTCTGGAAGTCCGAGCCGTCCGGCGCCACCGCGGTCACGTTCATCTGCGGATAGGCGCGGTAGATCGTCTGGGTGATGAACGACCCTTCCGTGCTGGCGAAGGTCTTCTCCTCGCGCACGAAGAACATCGACGAGGTGGCGAAGCGCGCCCCCGCCTTCAGCGCCGCGTCGTTGGCCGAGAGGAGGAGCGCCACCTTCTCCTCCACCGCCACCTCGAACGGGTCGGTCTGGATGGGCGAGCGCCAGCTGGCGTCGGGGTAGCGCTCCACCGGCGCCAGCCGCACCGGCTCCTTGCGCATGGTGGCGTTCGCGCGCGCCTGGGCCACGGCCTGGCGGGCCACGCGCTGCACCTCGTCCAGGTTCACGTCGCGGCTCGCGGCGAAGCCCCAGGCGCCGTTGGCCAGCACGCGCACGCCGAAGCCGAAGGTCTCCGCGTCCTGGAAGCCGGTGATCCGGCGCTCGCGCGTGGACACGGCCTGGCTGCGGTTGCGGTTGATGCGCACGTCGGCGTACGTGGCCCCGGCGGTGCGGGCGGCGTCCAGCGCGCGCATGGCCAGCTCGCGGTACTCCGGGTCGTCCAGCGGCAGCCGCGCGGCGTGCGCCACCCCGCTGGGGAGAAGCGACAGCCCGGCGGCCGCCGCGGCGCCGCGCGCAAGGAACTCTCGGCGGTTCATCTGCTTCGCGATCGGGGGAATCGGGGAGGGTCGCCGGGACGATACTCCGGCCGCGCATCCGCCGTCAACGCCCTGCCCCGAACGACGCAGCGGCCACCGAAGCTCGGACGCCGCTGATGTATTCTCTTCGATGACTGAATCAGCCCGCGCGGCGCCTCCGCGGCTCCGGAGCGGCCGCCTCCACGGCATCTGCCCTCGGCTTCGCGGATGCGGCGCTCCGGTCTCCGTAGAGGTTGTCCTCCAGCAGCTCGGGGAGGGTGATGCCGAGCGCGTGCGCGATCTTCGACAGCGTGATCAGCCGCGGATTGGCATCCCCGCGCTCCACTTCCGCGATGCGCGGCTGCGCGACGCCGACCGCTTCGGCGAGCTGCGCCTGCGTCAATCCGCGCTGGTTGCGAACCCGGAGGACGTTGGACGCAAGGATGTACGGAGGATCGATCTCGTGGGCGATCTCCATGATTTCAGGATTTTCGGCATGGATCTTTGCCATCAGGTCGTCGAATCGCATCATTCTCCTCCCGGGTTTCGTCGGATCCAGTCCTGCCGCCTGCGCTCTGCTGCTTCGATCAGTGCCTTGTAGCGATCACCTCTCAGGGTCGATCGGTGCACACAATGCGTCAGGATCACCAGCCTCCCCTCGCGGTCCGGAGCTTCGAAGAACGGCAGGCGGTACGATACCGGCCCACTCTGAACCCGAAGCACGTAGATGCGCGGAGTCGGCTGCTTGAGCCATTGCGTCACCAGCGCATCCGCGAGCACCCGATGCTGCCGGAGAAGGTTGATCCTGTTCTCGATTGCCCGGCCTGCCCGCCTGTCGCTCCTGGAGAGCAGTTCGATCGCGTCTGCCACATCCGAGCGACCCGCGACATCAACATACATCTCCACATCTCGATAGTACTCCGCCATCGGTTGCCTCCCTGATTATACGTTATTCCGTATCTGCGCACAACCCTCTGCTTTCTTCGATCGGTGGAGCACCAGTATACATAGTGAATGATGTTCTGTAAACTTTGTCCAGTAATTCCAGGAATTCCAGTTTGGCGATCGGCTCACCCGTTGCCGGAATCGTTGCGATTGCACATCTTACGGGCGCTGCTCGCTCGCGGCGGTTGTTGCCGCATCTTCCGGTCGAATCGACACCTCTCCCGCATATGGCCATTCGCGAAGGACGCTGGGACTGCCCGAGCTGCGGCTCCGTGGGCCAGCTGGGACGCCACGTCTACTGCATCGGGTGCGGCTCGCCGCGCCCGAAGGAAATCCAGTTCTACCTTCCCGAGGATGCGGCTGCGGTGACCGACGCGGGCCAGCTCGCGCAGGCGAACGCCGGCGCCGACTGGGTGTGCGAGCACTGCGGCGGCAGCGCGCGGGCGGCCGACGCCGACTGCCCCGGGTGCGGCGCGCCGCGCGGCTCCAGCATCGAGCGCGAGGTGACGGAGTACGACGAGGAGAACATCCCCCGCGCCGGCCGCTCCTACGTGGCCACGCCGCGCACGGCCATGCAGCCGCCGCCGTCCATGGCCAGGCCGGCGAAGAAGTCGCACTTCGGGCGCAACGTCTTCGTCCTCCTGCTGGTGTCGTTCTTCGGGTGGATCGGCTGGTCGAACCGGACGCGCCACGTGGAGGGCCTGGTCACGGCCAAGCAGTGGGAGCGCTCGGTGCAGGTGGAGGCGTACCGCACCGTCACCGAGGAGGGGTGGTCGCTCCCCGACGGCGGGCGGCTGGTGCGCTCCTACCGCGCCATCCGCGAGTACCGGCGCGTGCTGGACCACTACGAGACGCGCAGCCGGCAGGTCTCCGAGCGCGTGCAGACGGGAACGGAGTCGTACTCCTGCGGATCGACCAGCAAGGGCAACGGCTACTTCGAGGACCGCACCTGCACCCGGCCCACGTACGAGACGCGGTATCACACCGAGACGTACCAGGACCCGGTCTACCGCCAGGAGCCCGTCTGGGACACCAGGTACGAGTACCGCATCAAGCGCTGGGTGCCGGACACGCTGCTCAGCGAGCACGGCGCCGACACCGAGCCGCGCTGGCCGTCCACGGTGGCCGACGACACCACGCGCGAGGGCGAGAAGAAGCAGCGCTACGTCATCACCTTCCGCGACGGCGACGGCGAGACCTACGCGCCCGAAGTGCCGCTCCCCCAGTTCACCAGCCACCACGTCGGCGAGCACGTGCCGCTGAAGGTGAACGGCAGCCGCGCGCAGATCGACACCGCGGCGAAGCGGTAGGACGACGGACGATATCGAAACGAAGAAGGCGCCCCCGCTCGGAGGGCGCCTTCTTCATTTTCGGGAGATGGCGATCAGTTTGCGCCTAGCGCGGCGAGCGCTTCGGGGAACGCGAGCACGGCCCAGTCGCGGTACTGCTCGGCGGACGGATGCAGCCCGTCGCCCACGACGGCGCTCGGCGCAAGGCGGGAGGCGGGCGCCACGTCCACCCAGCGCGCGCCGAGCTCGCGGGCGGCGTCGCGGTTGATGGCGTTGAACGCGTCGATCTCGTGCGCGATCTGCGCGCGGTCGCGCCCCTCCGCGAACGGCGTCACCCCCCAGTCGGGGATGGAGAGGACGACCACGCGCCCCGCATCTCCCCCCGCGAAGCCGATGGCGCGCCGCAGCAGGGCGCGGAATTGCGCGCGGTACTCGTCCGCCGGGCGGCCGCGGTACTGGTTGTTCACGCCGATGAGAAGCGACACCAACGTGTAGGGCCCGCGCGGCGCCGCGGCATCGATCCCGGCGTCCAGCTCGTCCGTGGTCCACCCGGTCGTGGCGACGATCTCCGGGTCGGCGACGCCGATCCCGCGCGCCCGCAGCATCGCCGCGAGCTGCGTGGGCCACCGCTCCTCCGGCGCCACCCCCTCGCCGATCGTGTAGGAATCTCCCAGCGCCAGGTACCGCAGGCTTCCGCTCACCCGTCCTCCCCCGCTCGTCCGCTGCGCTCCGCAGGCGCCCGCGACCGCGCACGCCACCAGCACGCAGACGCAGATACCACCGCGCCGGAGCGCGGGCAAGCCTCGCATCCTCATCCTCTTCGTCATGCAGGTAGATACGGCGCGCTCCTGCCGGCCGGATGCCCGCGGCGACGGCGGAAACGTTGCTTCGGATTCCATTCGGTTCTAGATTGGAAGTCCGAATGCCGGAACCAGCGCAGGAGATGAGGAATGCAGGAGACGGAGAGCCGGCCGCTGATCCAGATCCGGGGGCGCGGGACGGCGCACAACCCGGCCAACCGCTTCGTCCAGCAGGAGCTCGTCCCCGACGGCGACTGGATGGACGCGCTCGACGAGGAGGAGCCGGCGCCGCGCACCGTCTTCCTGCGCGACCACACGAAGACGATCATCGCGCGCAACGACAGCCCCGACGTGGGGTTCGGCGCCAGCGTGAACCCGTACCGCGGCTGCGAGCACGGCTGCATCTACTGCTTCGCGCGGCCCACGCACGAGTACTTCGGCCTCTCCGCCGGGCTGGACTTCGAGACGAAGATCTTCGTGAAGGAGGACGCGCCGGAACTGCTCCGCCGCGCCCTGGCCAACCCGCGCTACGAGCCCGAGGTGATTGCCATGAGCGGCGTGACCGACTGCTACCAGCCGGTCGAGCGCAGGCTGCGGCTCACGCGCGGCTGCCTGGAGGTGCTGGCGGAGTTCCGCAACCCGACGTCGCTCATCACCAAGAACCACCTGGTCACGCGCGACGTGGACGTCCTGGGCGAGATGGCCTCGTGGGGCGGCGCGTCGGTGAACGTCTCCATCACCTCGCTCGACGAGAAGCTGCAGCGGGTGATGGAGCCGCGCACCTCCACGCCGAAGCGGCGGCTGGAGGCGGTGGAGAAGCTCACCCGCGCCGGCGTTCCCGTCCGCGTCCTGGCCGCGCCGATGATCCCGGGGCTGAACGACCACGAGCTCCCCGCCATCATCAAGGCGTCGGCCGACGCGGGCGCGCGCGAGGTGCACTACATCCCCCTGCGCCTGCCGTTCGTGCTGAAGGAGCTGTTCGAGACCTGGCTGGAGACGCACTTCCCCGACCGCAAGGAGAAGGTGCTGCACCGCGTCCGCGAGATCCGCGGCGGAAAGCTGAACGACCCCAACTTCGGCAGCCGGATGCAGGGCGTGGGGCAGTATGCGGACCAGCTGCGCACGCTGCACCAGGCCGCCTGCCGCAAGGCCGGCCTCACCGGCGGAATCCCGGCGCTCAGCACGGAGCACTTCCGCCGCCCGCACGACACGCGCGGCCAGCTCGCGCTTTTCGAGGCGGCGTAGGCGACAGACGCAGGCGTCTGGTGCGCCGGGAGCCGTGTCTACATTCTTGTTAGGCAACTGTGCACAACGACGCCCGACGTTCATCCTCGACGAGCCTGTATGTCACCACTCGCACAGCCTCGATACACGCCCGAGCGGTACCTCGCGCTGGAACGCGCGTCGGACCACAAGAGCGAGCTCATCAACGGGCAGATCTACGCGATGACCGGCGCGAGCTTCGTTCACAACACGATCGTTGGCAACATCCTGACAAGTCTCCGGAACCGGTTGCGGAACCGCGGCTGCAGCGTGCTGTCGAACGACATGCGGGTGAAAGCGAGCCATACGGTGATGTACACGTATCCCGATGTGGTCGCGCTTTGCGAGCCGCCGCGCCTGGAGGATTCGTATGGCGATACGCTCTTGAACCCCGCCGTGATCTTCGAAGTGCTTTCCGAATCAACCGAGCGGCACGACCGGGGGGAGAAGTTCGCGCACTATCGCAGAATCGAATCACTCCGGGAGTACATTCTCATCTCGCAGAACATGATCCGCGTAGAGCGTTTCGTCAGGCATGGCGATCACTGGGTGTTCAACGACATTTCCGACCTCGCGGACTCGCTCAGGATCGACACGCTGGGCTGCGAGATCTCCCTCGCGGAGATTTACGAGCAGGTCGATTTTTCGGCGGCCGAGTAGAACGCTTTTCCCCACGGTTCGGGCTTCGCCCGGTAGCCAATTCGTTGCGGCGTCGATAGATTCATGCGCCCATTCTGACCCGGAAGGACGCATTGGACCAGACACGCACTGCGCTCGTTGAAGGGCTGATCGCCCGCTTTCCGCACATCCCGCGCGAGGCGGTCCTCAAGGAGGACCTGCTCCGCACCGGCATCGCGTTCGACGACTCGGCGCTGACCGACAACCTGGACGGCGAGGTCAAGCCCAAGTCGTACTTCATCTTCTCGTTCGACCAGAAGCCGCTGGCGCAGCTGGGCGAGGCCGCGCGGCGCCGCCCGCCCGAGGAGATCGCGCTCACCGGCGGGCCGTACGAGCTGCGCCGCACCATCGTCTCCGTGCGCGTGAACCCGGACTCGCCGTACCGCGTGGCGCGCGACGAGGCCGGGGGCCTGCGGCTGTCGCTGGACGGGCGCACCATCGCCGACGTGGGGCTGCCGCCGATGCCGGAGTACTACCGGCATACGCTGGCCAACGGAAAGACGGTGATGGAGACGGCGCCCACCATCCAGTGGGGCTACCTCATCTACCTGACCGTGCTGCGGCTGTGCCAGTACTTCGGCGCCAGGGAGGAGTGCCAGTACTGCGACATCAACCACAACTGGCGCCAGCACAAGCAGGAGGGCCGCCCCTACACCGGCGTGAAGCCGGTGGACGACGTGCTGGAGGCGCTGGCGATCATCGACCGCTACGACACGGCGAAGGCGAGCAAGGCGTACACGCTGACCGGCGGCTCGGTAACGAGCAAGGTGGACGGGCTGGAGGAGGCGGACTTCTACGGCCGCTACGCGCAGGCCATCGAGGAGCGCTTCCCCAACCGCTGGATCGGCAAGGTGGTGGCGCAGGCGCTGCCGCGCGAGGACGTGCAGCGGTACAAGGACTACGGCATCAAGATCTACCACCCGAACTACGAGGTGTGGGACAAACGCCTGTTCGAGATCATCTGCCCGGGGAAGGAGCGCTATGTGGGCCGCGAGGAGTGGCACCGGCGCATCTTCGACGCGGCGGAGGTGTTCGGGGCGCGGTACGTGATCCCCAACTTCGTGGCCGGGGTGGAGATGGCGAAGCCGTTCGGCTTCCAGACGGTGGACGAGGCGATCGCCTCCACGGCCGAGGGGCTGGACTACTTCATGAGCCGCGGGGTGACGCCGCGCTTCACCACCTGGTGTCCGGAGCCCGCGACCCCGCTGGGGCGCGACAACCCCGAAGGCGCGCCGCTGGAGTACCACATCCGCCTGCTCGAGGTGTACCGCGAGACGCTGGAGAAGCACGGCCTGAAGCCGCCGCCGGGGTACGGCGTGGCAGGCGCCGGGAACGCGGTGTTCTCCGTCAGCTCGTTCATGGACACGCTCCGGCCGGAGGAAGTCACCGAGGAAGAGGCGGTTCCGGCGACGGTCTGAACATGGAGTACGAGAGTACGGAAGTACGAGAGTACGCAAAGAAGTTCTCGGTAGATGTCGATGCGGCCCCGCTCCGGTTTCGGAGCGGGGCCGCTGGCGTTTCGTGCAGATTGTCTCCGTTTTCAATCCTTCTGCATCTCCCGACCATCCGAGCCTACGAACTCACCGCAAGCCCTATCGCGTCCTTCGAATCTGCGAAGCGGATTTCGCGGAAGATGCGAGTGATGAACCTGCGGCTGCATCCGCCCGCGGACCGCCTCCACAAGCTCCCATTCTCGCCCAAACCCTCCTCCATCAGCCGATGGCCATCCCGAATTGCGTTCGCGCCGCAGCGCTCGTCTTCACCCTTGTCTCCAGCGCGGTTTCGGCGCGTGCGCAGAGCGCGATGTCGCCGGAGGCGTGGCGGGCCGATCTCCGGTTCGCGGTGGATTCGTTCCTGCCGCGCGATCGCAGCTTCAGCGACGCGGCGCGGGCGCGGTTCCGGGCGGCGGTGGGGGCGCTCGCGGACTCGGCGGACCGGCTGTCGAACGAGGAGATGACGGTGGGGCTGGCGCGGGCGGTGGCGCTCGCGGAGAACGCGCACACGCGGCTGTACCTGGTGCGGAACCGGAGCGAGGTGCGGCGGCTGCCGGTGCGGATCTGGTGGTTCGCGGACGGGCCGTTCGTGGTGCGCGCGCAGCCCGGCTACGAGGCGCTGCTCGGGGCGCGGCTGCTGCGCATCTGCGGGCGGCCGCTGGACGAGGTGCGGCGCGCGGTGCGGCCGCTGTACTCCGGGAGCGGCGCGTGGGCGGACTACATGGCCGCGTACACGATGACCAGCCCCGAAGTGCTCGCCGGGGTGCGCATCTGCCCGGCGGGCGCTGCGCCGACATTCGCATTCGTCGACCGCGCGGGGCGGCGCGGCGAGCGGACGCTGGAGCCGCTTCCGCTCCGCCGCTCGACCGACGCGACCGAGGCGTGGTGGGACCTGGCGCCGGCGCATCCCGGGGTGCAGGGGCCGTGGGTGAGCGCGCTGGCGGCCGATTCCGCGGCGCTCCCGCTCTACCTGCGCGATCCCGTCCACCAGTACTGGGCCCGGTATCTCCCCCGCGACCGCACGCTCTACGTGCAGTACAACCGCGCGGGAGACCAGGCGGGGATGGAATCGTTCCGGGCGTTCGGGCGGCGGCTCCTGGCACAGGCGGACTCGCTGCGGCCGGCGAAGATCGTGTTCGACCTGCGCTTCAACACCGGCGGCAACTTCTACGTGGCCGAGGGCGTGCTGCGGCGGCTGGCGGCGCTCGCGCGGGAGCGGCACGCGCGGCTGTTCGTGATCACCGGGCCCGCGACCTTCTCGGCGGGGATCTTCCACGTGGCGCAGCTGCGGCAGTTCGGCGGGGCCACGCTGGTGGGCGAGGGGCCGGGCGACGCGGCGGAGTTCTGGGCCGAGGGCGGAAACCTGCTGATGCCGCGGTCGCGCCTCACGCTGCACTACGGCAACTGGATGCACAGCTACGCGCGGGTGAAGCCGAGCGCCGAGCGCGAGTTCCGCTACATGGACCTGTACGTGGACCGCATCACCCCCGAGATCCGCACGCCGCTCACCTCGCGCGACTACTTCGCCGGGCGCGATCCGGCGCTCGACGCAATCCTGCGGCAGCGGTGATCGGACGGCGGGGCGCGGATCGGCCGATCTTCATCCCGTGCCGGGTCTGGGGATTACAAACGTACAGAGAGACGTCATCCTGAGGCCGGCCACGCGGTCATTGACTCCGCACCAGCAGTTGCAGGCCGAAGGATCTATAGCCGAGGCCGCACGTGCGCCGGCGGATTGCACAATCGTCCCCGTTCTGGTATCCGGACGAGGAGATCGCTGCGTCTCCATGCGGACGTGCGATCGGATTATGGATCCTTCGGCCTGCAGATGATTGTGTGGAAGCGGGTTGCGGTGTGGCCGGCCTCAGGATGACGTCTCTGGGTGAGGCGAATCTCAAGGGACTGCTTCACGGGAGATGGTACTACCGGGCTACCAGGCCGCGAAGGTAGAGGCCGATGCCGACGTAGGCCGCGAGGATCAGCGCGATCTTGAGGTAGAAGCAGGTGTTGGCGGGCCAGTTGATCGATGGCGGCGCGGTGATGAGGTCGCCGGGGAGGGTGCCGGCGCGCTCGCGGCGGCGGATGAAGGTGCTCCAGAGCACCGTCGCGAACACGTACTGCAGCAGGTCCAGGAAGAGGCCGGCCACGGTCAGCAGCCCGGGCAGGAGCAGCGCATCGGGAACGGAGACGGCGCCGCGCGTCTCGGACTTGAAGACCCAGATCACCGCGATCCCCGCGAACCCGAGCTGCCGCACCGCGTCGCTGGCCTTGCCGGAGAGCGTGTAGTACGACTCGCGCGCCTCGGCCAGCGTCGTCATCGGTGCTCCCGCCGCGTCTTGCGCGGGCCGGTGCTGCCGGTGCCGGTGGCGCCGCGCGTGACGATCCCGCGCTCCCCGCCGGCGGCGATCGCCTCCTTCAGGCTACGGGCGGCTCGGAAGACGGGGGATGACGATGCGGAGATGTCGATCTCCTTCCCCGTGCGCGGGTTGCGGCCCTTGCGCGCCTCGCGGCTCTTGCGCTCGAAGGTGCCGAAGCCGGCGATCCGCACCCGCTCGCCCGCGCGGATGGCCTCGGGGATGATGCCGCCCCTCACGCCGAAGATTGCCTCCACCACCCGCGCCGCCTCCGCCACGCCCAGCGTCGCGTCCTCCGCCAGCGCGCGGACCAGCTCTCGCTTGTTCATCATCGTCCCGAAGAAGAGGAGATCTCGTTGATTCCCTCCATTCGACGGATCGATGCGCGGCTTTTCCCACCCGCCGCGCGGGATCGGCTCACCAGGGAATCTGCTGGCCGTCCTTGAAGAAGCCGCCCGTGGGCCCGCCGTCGTCCAGCGTGGCGAGTTGGATGATGGTCTCGGCGCCCTTCTCCACCGAGCGCGGCGCGGAGCTCCCGCCCATGTCGGTGCGCACCCAGCCGGGGTCGACGGAGTTCACCAGCACGTTGCGGCCGCGCGCGGCGTGCGCCACCTGCCGCGTGACCGCGTTCAGCGCCGTCTTCGACATGGAGTACGACGGCGCGTAGCCCTGCATGTACGCCAGCAGGCTGGCGCCCGACGAGACGTTCACCACACGGCCCCAGCGGCGCCGCATCATCCCGGGGACGAAGGCCTGGCAGGCGGCCAGCGCGCCGAAGACGTTGGTCTCGAACGTGGCCTTCGCCGTCTCGATCGGCAGCTCCAGCACCGGCATTTCCTCGTCCAGCAGCACGCCGGCGTTGTTGACGAGCACGTCCACGCCGCCGAACTCGCGCTCCATCTCCGCGGCGACGCCGGGAAGGCTGGCGAAGTCGGTCACGTCCACCCGACGCGCGACGATCTCGCCCTCGCCGGCGAGGGCGCGCGCCGCCGCTTCGCCGCGGTCGACATCGCGCGCGCCGAGCACCACGCGGTAGCCGCGGCGCGCAAGCTGGCGGCAGACCTCCAGCCCGATCCCGCGGTTGCCGCCCGTCACCAGCGCCGTCTTCATCTCCGCCACGAATCCCTCCGTCTACTCGAATTCAGTTGAACAGCGGTTTCAGCGGCTCGGCAGAAGGCGATAGCCCAGCTCCGGGCCGAGCTCCGTCTCGTACGCGAGCTGCCCGACGAGGAGCGCGAACGGCTCCAGGTAGCGCGCGATGCGGAGCGGACCCGCGTCCACGGGATCGAAGCCGGCGTCGCGGATCAGCGTGGCGGCGACGGACTTCGCTTCATCGTCGTCGCCGCAGTAGATCACGTCGCCCGACGAGCCCTCGGCGTGCGACTCCAGGCGCAGCGTCATCAGCTCGGAGGGGATGGTGTTGAAGGCGAGGGCGATGCGCGCGCCGGGGAGGCGGCGGGCCAGCTCCTCGGCGCCCGAGGTCGTGCGGCCGATCGCCAGCTCCGAATCGTCCTCGGTCATCGGGAGGGAGCAGGTGATGACGATGCTGCCGTCGAGCGAGCCGGCCTGCGCGAGCGCGTCGTCCAGCGTGGACCAGCGCACGGCGAGGAGGACCGCGTCGGTCCCCCGCACCGCGTCGCGCACCTCGCCGGCGCGCGCGCCGGGGCCGGAGTCGCGCGCCAGCGCTTCCAGCTTCTCGCGGCTGTGTGCGAACGTGTAGACGATCTCGTGGCCCGCGCGCGCCCACAGCCGCCCCAGCGCCGCCCCCATCAGCCCCGAGCCGATGATCCCGACCTTCATCTTCTCCCTCCCTCTCCCTCGCAACAAAAAGACGTCATCCTGAGGCCGGCCACGACGAAATCCGTGGCGCTCACGAATTACGGCAGGCCGAAGGATCCATAGCCGGGGACGCACGTGCGCTGCCAGATCACCCAATTGGTCTGGCGTCCGGGGCATCACGCCAGGCAAGTCCGGCGCGAAGCTTCGGCCGACGTGCTCGACGGGCTTTGGATCCTTCGGCCTGCAAGCATCCGCGTGGACGTCAGTTGCGGCGTGGCCGGCCTCAGGATGACGTCATCGTGGGGCTCGATGATTGATCGTCCATCATCCCCCTCACGCCGGCGTGCCGATGTGGGCGTGCACGAAGCTGACGGCCATGGAGCCCTCGCCCACGGCGGAGGCGACGCGCTTCACGGAGCCGCTGCGCACGTCGCCGACGGCGAAGACGCCCGGGAGGCTGGTCTCCAGGAAGAACGGCGCGCGTCCCGCCCCGCGCCACATGGCGCTCTCGCGCACCTCCAGCGGCAGCGCGTCGCCGGTGAGCACGAAGCCGGCGCGGTCCAGCATCACGCAGTTGCGCAGCCACTCCGTCCTCGGCAGCGCCCCGATGAACAGGAAGAGCGCGCGGGCGGGGATGGGCGTCTCCCCGCCGCTCCCTGCGTCGCGCAGGGTGACGGAGTGGAGCGACGGGTTCCCCTCCACCGCGACCACCTCGGTGTTGCGGTGCACGCGGATGTTGCCGGCGTGCTCCACCCGGTCCACCAGGTAGCGCGACATGTTCTTCCCCAGGTCGCCGCCGCGGATGACCACGTGCACCACGCGGGCATAGCGGCACAGGTACATCGCCGCCTGCCCGGCCGAGTTGCCGCCGCCCACGATCACCACCTCGCCGCCGCCGCAGAGCCGCGCCTCCATCTCGGTGGCGGCGTAGTAGACCCCCGCGCCCTCCATCTGCCGCAGCCCGGGAACGTCGAGCGTGCGGTACTCGGCGCCGCTGGCGATCACCAGGCAGCGCGCGGTCACCTCGCTCCCGTCCTCCAGCGTCACCACGCGAAAGCCGCCCTCCAGCCGGAGCGCCGACACGGTGCCGGGAACCGAGATCTGCGCGCCGAACTTCTGCGCTTGGAGCATGGCGTTGCGGGTGAGCTCGGCGCCGCTGATCCCCATGGGAAAGCCGAGGTAGTTCTCGATGCGCGAGCTGGTGCCCGCCTGCCCGCCCGCGGCCACGCCGTCCAGCGTGAGCGTCTTCAGCCCCTCGGAGCTGGCGTAGACCGACGCGGCCAGCCCCGCCGGCCCGGCGCCCACCACCACCAGGTCGTACACGGCGCCGGGAGCCACGCGCACGTCCAGCCCCATGTAGTGCGCCAGGTCGGCGACGTCCGGGCTGCTGACCCACTTTCCGTCGCGGCCGATGACGATGGGCGTCTGCTCGGGCCCCACGCCGAAGGCGCGCAGCAGCTCCTCGGCGTGCGGGTCGGCCTCCAGGTCCAGCCAGGTGTAGGGGATGGCGTTGCGGCTGCAGAACTCGCGCAGGTGGTGCGCCTGGGGCGAGAAGCTGGAGCCGATGATCTTGATCCCCTGATATCCCTGGTCCAGGAGGAGCGTCCGCCGCATGAGGAAGGCGCGCAGCAGCAGCTCGCTGAGCTCCGGCTGCTCGCCCGCGGCGCGGCGGAGCGCGTCGGGGGCCAGCTCCAGCACCTCGCCCGGCTCGATCACCCGCGCGTCCACCAGGCTGGCGCGGCCGGTGAGCACGTCCACGTCGCCGGTGAAGTGGCCGGGCTCGTGGATCACCACCTGCCGGGGCGCGTCGCCGGAGGGGTCGAGGATCTCCACGCGGCCGGAGATGAGCACGAAGAAGCCGAACCCGCGGTCGCCCGCGCGCCACAGGAACTCGCCGTCCCGCGTGTCGCGGCGCGTGCCGGCGGGGCAGAGCGCGTGGATCTGCGCGGGGGTCAGCCGCGGGAACGCGGTCTCGTAGTCGGTGGCCATGGCAGTGGGAGCATGGGAGGAGATGGAGATGCCGCGGACGTGCGCCGGGCTTCTCGTCAACCTAGCATGGCTGGCAAGGCTCGCGCGGTCCATAGAATAGGCGGGGAACCACCGTCCCCACGTCACCGTGAAACGCTCGCTTCTCCTGCGTACCTCGGCCCTCTGGGTAAGAAGACAGCCCCGACGGGCCATTCGCCCGGCGGGGCTGCTACCCGCTCCCCTGCCTCCCGGGGCGCCGAAGAATCGCCCCGCCCATGGTGCATCAGATGCAGATCTCGTTGCAATTGGTAAAGTTGGCGGTGTACCCGCAGATGTATCCGCACGTACAGTCACTCCAGCGCCCGTCGCAGGTGTACCCGTCGCAGGTGTTGTTGCAGCTTGCGCAATACGAGACACAAGGGCCGGTGTCGCACGAGCCGTTGCACGACCCTTCGCACGTGGGGTCGCCCGGGCGAGTAGGAACGGTGACCTGCTCGCCGAACACCGTCCCCTTCTCCGTCTTCGTCGCCGACGTGTCGAACGAGTCCACCGTCAATTGCTCCAGGTTCAGCTTCAGCTTGCCCGGCATGGCGTCCTCCAGGGATGGTGTCGTGAGATCGGACCAGCGTCGCGTCACCTGTCTGCGCGGTCCTGGGGAATGCGTCAGAAACAGCACGTTAGGCGACACAATAGAGACAAGGCAGGTCGAGCGCCATATCGCCGCGCCGATCCCGGCACGATCCCTCGGGCCACAGGCGCCGCGCCACCGCCCGCAGGCTCAGTCCGACTCCGCGACCAGGTCCGCGTAGTCCTGGTGGCGCTCCAGCCAGACGCGGGCGAAGGGGCAGAACGGCACCACCTTCTCCCCGGCCTCGCGCGCGTAGTCCATCGCCGCGCGCACCAGCCTGCCGCCGATCCCCTGCCCCTCCAGCGCCTCGGGGACCTCGGTGTGGAGAAGGAAGAGCTTGCCGTCGCTCTCCGAATAGGTCAGCACCCCCACCTGCTCGCCGGCGTGCGCCTCCCACTGCTCCTTCTCCTCGTTGCGCGTAACCTCCACGCGGGCCGCTTCCTCCGCCATCACCGCTCCCATTCGCAGTCAACCGATCGTGGAATCCCCACCGGATCCGGGAACATAATGCACGTGGCAAGGCATGCGCCCGCTTGCTCCGCCCCCCGCCACGCCGATAAAATCCTCTTCGCTCACCGTCATCCCCCCTGCCCCGCCCCGCCGTGCTCGCCGCCCTCGCCGCATCCCTCATCCTCCAGGCCGCGCCGCGGGACACCTCGCTGCGCGCGGAGGTCGAGCGCATCGCGGCGGCGTCCGGCGCGCGGATCGGCGTCGCGGTGGTGCGGGTGGAGACGGGGGAATCGCTGCTCTCCGTCCGCGGCGGCGAGGCGTTCCCGATGCAGAGCGTGTTCAAGCTCCCGCTCGCCATCGCCCTCCTCCGCCGGGTGGATGCGGGGCGGGTGCGGCTGGATGCGTCGATCCCCGTCACGGCGGCGGACCTGCGCGCGGGGTACAGCCCCGTGGCCGAGCGCTGGCCGAACGGGGGCGGGCGCTACACCGTCCGCGAGCTGCTGCGGCTGGCCGCCGGCGAGAGCGACAACACCGCGGCGGACCTCCTTCTCCCCCTCGCCGGCGGCCCGGCGGGGGTCACGCGGCAGCTGCGCGCGCTCGGCATCTCCGGCGTGCGGGTGGACCGCGGCGAGGGGCGGCTGGCGCTGGACTTCCGCGGCGTCGCGTACGCGCCCGGCCGCGAGGCGAAGCGCGTCTCCGACTCGCTGGCCGCGCGCGTCTCCGCCGCGGGGCGCCAGGCGGCGTTCGAGGCGTATCTCCGCGACCCGCGCGACACGGCCACGCCGGACGGGATGGCGCGGCTGCTCGTCCTCCTCGCGCGCGGGCGGCTCATCTCCCCATCCTCCACCACGCTGCTGCTGGGGATGATGACGGAAACGCCGACCGGGCCCAACCGCCTGCGCGGCCTTCTCCCGGCGGGAACGCGCGTC
Source organism: Longimicrobium sp. (assembly GCF_035474595.1). NCBI lineage: Bacteria > Pseudomonadati > Gemmatimonadota > Longimicrobiia > Longimicrobiales > Longimicrobiaceae > Longimicrobium > Longimicrobium sp. Next base: position 94,189 of record NZ_DATIND010000107.1, on the reverse strand, counting down.
GCCCACAAGACGGGGACGGCGGGGGACGTGGGTGGCGTGACGGCGGTGGTGAACGACGTGGGGATCGTCACCCTGCCGGACGGAAGCCGCGTCGCCATCGCCGTGCTCGCGAAGCGCTCGGCGCGCGGCACCGAGGCCGCCGAGCGCGCCATCGCCCTCATCTCCCGGGCCGTGTACGACCGGGCCGCGCGCCCGCGCCGCCCCCGCTGACCCCGGCCGGACCCACCCTCCGAACCGAGCCCGAACACCATGCGCCGCACACCGACGCACCTCCGCACCCGCCTCCGCCTCGGCGCCGCCGCCGTCCTGGCCGCCGCCGCGCTCGCCGCCTGCGCCAGCGCCAACAAGCGCTACGAGCAGGGAGTGCGGATGGAGCAGCAGGGCCGCAACGTGGACGCCGCCCAGCGCTACATCCAGGCGCTGAAGAAGGACCGCTCGCTGGCCGACGCCCGCGCGCGGCTGCAGCAGTCGGGCGACCTGGCCGTCGCCGACTTCCTGCGCGAGGCCGACGCCGACGAGACGGCCCAGCGCTACGCCGAGGCCGCCGACGCCCTCGCGCGGCTGGACGCCCTCCGCGCCGACGCGGCCGGCGTCGGTGTCCAGCTCGCCGCCCCCGCCGACTACCTGGCGCGGCGCCGCGCGACCTTCGACCGCGCGGCCGACCAGGCCGTCAGCGAGGCGAGCGCCGCGATGGAGCGCCGCGAGTACGCCGAGGCGGTGCGCTGGCTGGACCGCGCCGGCCGCCAGTGGGAGCCCGGCCCGGCGGTGCGCGGCCGGCTGGACCGCACCCGCTACGACGCGCTCTACGGCTGGGCGCAGGCGGAGATGCAGGCCGGGCGCTTCCGCTCGGCGTACGAGCGCGCCGGGCAGGCGGCCACGCTGGGCTTCGACGGCAACGGAATGGCCGAGTCGCTCCAGCGCGAGGCGCTGCGCCGCGGCACCGTGCGCGTGGCCATCTTCCACGTGGGCACGCTCCCCAACACGCGCAACCGGCTGCCCGACAACGTGCTCCCCGCGCTGAACCGCCAGCTCGCCGACCGCTTCTGGCGGCAGTCGCCGCAGTGGCTGGAGGTGATCGACGAGTCCGGCCGCGCGGGCACCGGCTACAACCGCGGAGCGCTGGAGCCGTCGCAGGGCGCCTCGGCGGCCCAGCGGATGGGCGCGCGGCTGGCGGTGGTGATGGCGCTGGACAGCGTGCGCCAGACCGAGGGCGAGGTGGTGACGCAGCGCCGCACCGCGAAGACGACCAGCGGCGCCGACACCGCCTACACCGTGCGCGAGGGGCGGATGGAGACGTGGGCGCGCGTCACCTGGCGCGTGGTGGACGCCTCCGGCTGGGGGAGCGTGATCGACCAGGGGTCGGCGACGGCACGCTCGGGCGCGGACTTCCGCAAGGCCGAGTACAGGGGCGACTGGCGCACGCTCGTCCTCCCGGCCAGCGACCGCGTGCTCTTCGACGAGGGCGACCGGGGATACGGCCGCGAGACGGTGCGCGAGCTGGTCTCCGGTCTGAGCGACGAGCTGGGCCGCGAGGTCTACGACGCGCTGGTCCGCCGCATCCAGTAGAAGATCGAAATAATCTCATGCAGAGGGCGCCGAGGAGGCCGACGTGAGATTCCAGGATCGTAAATCGATCGTAAATCAAACGACAAAGGCTGGGTTGATGATGATGAGATTCCGTTCCGCGGCCATCGCCGCCGCGCTGATGGCGATCGCGGGGCCGGTGCACGCGCAGGCGACGAACGAGGCGCGGACGGCCGCGTACCTGGCCTCCGTGCGCGAGCGGCCGCCGCTGCTGTACGCCTTCGTCCGCGAGATGCCCAAGGGCGCCGACCTGCACAGCCACCTCTCGGGCGCCGTGTACGCCGAGAGCTTCCTGCGCTGGGCCGCCGAGGACTCGCTCTGCGTGAGCCGCAGCGCGCTGGCGATGGTGTGGAGCCCCTGCACGGGCACGCAGGGCGACACCGTCCCCGCCGCCGCCGCGCTGGGCGACGGCACGTTGTACGGGCAGCTGATCGACGCGTGGTCGATGCGGAACTGGAACCCGGCGCAGCGCAGCGGCCATGACCAGTTCTTCGACGCCTTCGCCCGCTTCGGCGCCCAGCCGCGCCGCATCGGCGACGAGCTGGCCGAGGCGCAGGCGCGCGCGGCCGACGGGCGCGTGAGCTACCTGGAGCTGATGCTGACGCCCGACGGGTCGATGGCGTCGAATCTCGGCTCGGCGGTGCTCGGCAACGCCTTCGCGCCGGGGACCACGCCGGACTTCGCGGCGGCTCGGCAGGCGCTGCTGCCGCGGATGGCGCCGGTGCTGGATTCGGCGCGCCGGGCGCTGACGCGCATCGCCGCGCGGCGCGACACGGTGCTGGGGTGCGGCCGGGCGTCGGCGGACGCGGGGTGCGGCGTGGAGGTGCGGTGGCTGTACCAGGTGGGGCGCGGGCGGCAGCCGGCGCAGGTGTTCGCGCAGATCCTCACCGGCTTCGAGCTGGCGCAGGCGGACCCGCGCGTGGTCGGCTTCAACCTGGTGATGCCGGAAGACGGGCTCGTCTCCACGCGCGACTTCACCCTGCAGATGCGCATGATCGACTTCCTGCACGCGCTGTATCCGCGCGTGAGGATCGCCCTGCACGCGGGCGAGCTGTCGGCGGGGCTGGTGCCGCCCGAGGGGATGCGCTTCCACATCCGCCAGTCCGTGGAGCTGGGCCACGCCAGCCGCATCGGCCACGGGGTGGACGTGATGTACGAGGACCGGCCGCACGAGCTGCTGCGGGAGATGGCGGCGCGCGGGGTGATGGTGGAGATCGCGCTCACCAGCAACGACGTGATCCTGGGCGTCCGCGGGCGCGACCACCCGCTGGCCGCGTACCGCCGCGCGGGCGTCCCCGTCGCCCTGGCCACCGACGACCAGGGCGTGGCCCGCTCGGAGATGCCGCGCGAGTACCAGAAGGCGGTGGAGGAGCAGGGGCTGGGCTACGGGGATCTGAAGGAGATGGCGCGCACCTCGCTCCGCCACGCCTTCCTGGACGGCGACGGCGTCTGGCGCGACGGCCGCGGCTTCACCCCCGTGGCCGACTGCGCCCCCGCCGCGGGGGGATGGGCGGGCGCCCGCTGCGCCGCGCTGGCCGGCCGCAGCACGCGCGCCCGGCTGCAGCGCAACCTGGAGCTCGCCTTCCGCGACTTCGAAGCGCGCTACGGGGCCATGTCGCCGCCCTGACCGTTGTTGGAATCACTCGGAGACACGGAAGCACGGAGAACCGCAATGAGTTCTCCGTGCCTCTCTGTGTCCGTGCCTCGTTGTGCGCCCAGCCAAGCCGTCAGCGCTTCGTGACCCGGAGCGTGGCGACGTAGGCGGGGGCGGGCACGTCCTGCCGCCGCTGCGGCTCCAGCCCCACGACGGCGACGTCGTAGGCGCCGTACGAGGCCTGCTGCGGCTGCGGCGGGGCAGTCGCCAGCGTGTCGATCCCCGGGTTCATCCCCGCCTGCTGGATGGTGATCTCCAGCCGCGCCTCGCCCGCGCGGACGCACTGCACGCCCGCCGGGCAGCGCGAGTCCGCCACCACCGATGCGAAGCGCACCGTCAGCGGCTCGCCGTCGATGACCGCGATCTGCTTCACCGCCAGCCGGAAGTTCTCCCCCAGCTTCGCCCGCGCCACCGGCAGCCGCGTCGTCGCCGCGGACGAGCCGCCGGTCGCGCACCCCGCCAGCAGCACGGCCGCCGCGGCCGCCCATCTCCACCCCATCTTCATCTTCATCATCCTCAAGAGTCTGGCGAGGCTCGGTCCGCGTGACAGGCAAAGGGTGCCGAACGATGCGCGCGCCGCATCCCCCCGCGCAAGCACCTGCGATACGGTGCCGAAGCGCGAAGTGCGCCGGACTCGCTCGAGCCCAGCGCACTCCCGCACTTCCGCACTTCCGCACTGTCTGTTTCGTACTCCCGTACTCCTCGTACTTCCGTACTTCCCGATATCAGTCCAGCTTCGACAGCCAGTCGCGCGCCTGCTGGGCGATCTTCTCCTTCTGGTCGGTGCCGTTCACCACGCGGCGCGCGTTCACGAAGTCCTGGCGGTCCTTGTTCACGAACTCGTCCAGCCGCCGGCCGGTGTACGCGCCGCGCATCATCCCGTCCACGATCACGAACACCGAGAGGGCCGCCCAGTTCATGGGGATCACCGGCAGCTCCACCAGCTTGATCCCCGTGCGCTTGGCGTACGCGGTGTAGTTGTTCCTGCCGGTCAGCTGCACGTATCCCCGCCCCTTGAAGCGCTTTCCGTCCCCCGCGTGCGTGTTGCCCAGGTCGGCGCGACCCTCGTACGCGGCGCCGCTGGCGTACTCCTCCAGCGTGGCGAAGCGGTCGGACTCGTGCTCCGCCGTGGCCAGCACGTACGCGATCTGCGCCCGCGACAGCCCCTGCGCCTTCGCCGCGCGGATGATGGCGGCCGCGCTGGCCTGGCGGTTGGCCGTGCGCTGGTTGCGGCGGTAGGCGAAGTCCGGCTCCAGCTTCACCAGCGGCGTGCCGATCAGCCCCGCGCGGTTGCTGGAATGCTTGATCAGCTCCCGCGCGGCGGCCTGGTCGATGGCCGCCCCGCCGCCGACCCCGGCCGCGGCGCGGAAGAGCGACCACGCGTTCTGCGTGCGCGGCCCGGCGTTGCCGTCCACGTCGTCCGCGGGGTTCAGCAGGTACAGCTCCGCCAGCGAGCGCTGCACCGCCCGGCTGAGCGCGGGGCCCCACTGCCCCACCGGCACCGCCGTCCCGGTGACGCGGCCGAGCTCCGCGTGCGCCTCCGCCAGCGGCAGCTCGTCCGTCGTCAGCGGCAGCGGCGGCGTCTTGGCGACGTTCGGCTCCACCGTCGCCTCGGGGACCAGCAGCAGCGGGACGGCTGCGGCGGGCGGCGCTCCGCCTCCGGCCGCAGCCGCGGCGGGGACGACGATCGCCGCGGGCGCGGGCTTGAAGGCGTCCAGCGCGGCCCACGTCTTCGGGCCCACGATCCCGTCGGGCACCATCCCGTGGTCGCGCTGGAACTCGCGCACCGCGGCCTCGGTCTTCGGGCCGAAGGTGCCGGCGGACGAGTCGATCCCCAGCTTCGCCTGCACCTGCTTCACCAGCGCGCCGGTGTCGCCGCGCCGCAGCGTGGCGCGCCCGGCGCCGCCCGTCTCCACCTTGGGAATGAGCGCAGGCGCGGGGTTCTTGATGAAGGCGGCCACGCTCGCCCGGAACGCCGTCATGTCGAAGATGGGGTCGACCTTGCGCCCCTTGGGCAGCGCGTACTCGCGGTGCGCGGCGCAGAACTCGGCGCCGCTGCCCACGTGGGCCAGGATGGCGGCCACGCCCCGCTGGTAGGCGTCCATCTGCACCGCCGGCCAGGGAAAGTCCTTGATGGAGCCGGTGTTCTCGGCCTCGATCCCGATGAAGCTGCTGTTGCCGGTGGTGATCTTCTGCCACTCGCCCTTGCCGGCGTGGTTGCAGCGGCCGGCGGCGATCACGTAGAAGGTCCCGTCGCGCCCCAGCCCCAGCTGCGCCAGCGGCCCCGGCAGGTCCGAGCGGCCGTGGATGAGCAGCTTCAGGCTGGGCATGTTGCCGGTGCGCGAGCCCTCGGTGTGGTGGCAGATCACGCCGCGGATGGTGCCCACGTCGCCGCGGCCGCGCTCCTCCCACCCGTCCACCAGCGCCACCTTCAGCCCCGCGTCCTTCAGCACCCTGGGCAGCCAGGTCAGCTTGAACGTCATGGTTGCACCCCTCCTTCCGCCGCCGGCAGCTCGTCGTCGGGCGTCTCGTCGTCCATCTCCATCGCGCAGGCGTCCACGTCGGCCTCCACGTCGCCGGGGTCCGGCGCGCCGGGCGATCCGGGCGCGGGCGGCAGGGATGCCGCCGGCGGTGCCGCCGCGCCGGGTCCGCCGCCTCCGCCACCGCCTCCGCCCGCGCCGCCGCCTCCCGCGGGCGCGGCCGGGGGCACCTGCACCACCACCTGCGGCTGCGCCGCGTCCTTCTTCGGCTGGCGGTCCTCCGAGCCCTCTTCCCGGCTCTTCTCGCGCGGCTTCACCGTCGAGCGGATCACCATCACCTTGTTCAGGAGGTCGAACCAGAACGGCGCGCCCATGGTGGCCGCGATCCCCGTCATCAGCCAGCCGAAGAAGGGAATCCCGATGAAGAACCATGCCCTCTCCAGCCCCGTATCCACTTCCTTCGGCACGATGCGCTTCTGGGTCCACCCGATGGGCAGGCTCAGCGAGTCCAGCGCGAGCCTCGCCCGCTTGTAGTTCATCGAGTCGACGAAGGTGCTGTCTCGCGCGGCCGTTTCGGCGCGGGCGACCAGCGCCTGCCGCGCGGCGTCGTTGCGGTACAGGTAGTCGGCGATGGTGAGGGTGTTCACGTTGAAGGCGACCGCCACCGCGAACCCGATGACCAGGATGATCCACTGCGACGAGCGCTTGTACCACCCGGACACGCGGTCCATGGCGCTGTCGTACCACGCCTCCAGGTTGGCCTGCAGCTTGTCCAGGTCGTTCTGCGCGGTGTCCAGCGCGGTCAGCAGCGCGCGCTGCACCCCCGGGTTGCCCAGGTTCTCCACGTTCTGCCGGATCGAGTCCAGCGAGATGCGCGTGGACTCGGGCGAGCTGCTGATGGCGTTGGTGGCGGGGCCGCGCGCCGCCAGGTCCATCAGCGCCAGCGCGAAGCTCTTCGTGGGGATGTACGACGGCAGCCCCGAGCCCTTGGCCGCGTAGCTGGGCCGCCGGCCCCGGGTCCACGGGAACAGGCCCTTCACGGACAGCGGCGGCCGCGGCTTGTACTCGTCCAGGTACAGCCCGTAGATCAGCGGATGCTTGAAGAAGCTCTCCGCCAGCCCCTTGCCGTCGGCGTCGTGCAGGAGCTCGCGGATGCCGTGCTCCAGGTACGCCGAGCGCGTCTTCATGAACGCCTCGATCCCCTCGCGCACCGCCGAGCAGATGACGCTGACCAGGATGTAGATGAAGATGATCCCGATGGCGACTTCGAGGATCTCGGAGCCGAACATGGCAACCTCCGGGAGGGCGGAAGCGACGCTGGGGAGGGATTCCAGGCGGGAAGACTGCGGACGAGCAGTTTATGCCTGAAAAAGCGCCGAAGTCAATGAAATTCGCGGGCGCGCCCGGACCCGCGGGGCGCGGACCGGCTCAGCTCCACCTGCAAAGGCTTGGAAGGACGGGAGGATGGATATTTCCGCCGCGTCGCCGGACGCGCGGAAATCGGGCCGCTGTCGGGATGCAGGCCAGCTCGTCCGATCAGCGGCCCGACAGCGATCCGGCGAGAAGGACGAGGCCGATCAGCAGCGGGCCGTGCACCACGACCGCCGCGGGTACGGCCAGCCAGAGCGCCCGCCGGCTCACCCACCGCTCCCGCATCGCCCGCCGGAGCAGGTAGATGGAGAACGGAAGGTTGATGAGCAGCGCCGTGAGCAGGCCGGGCGAATATCCGCGCATCACCAGCGCCGCCGATGCGAGGTGGGAGAACACGTTCAGCAGCACCACGGCCTGCAGCAGCAGCGCGAGCCACAGCCGCGTTGGCCGGTCGGGACAGCGCGCGACCCAGGCGATCAGGAGGATGGGGATGACGGTCGCGAGCGCGAGCGCGGCGAGCATCTGCGGATACGTGACGTGCACGAGCCGGGCGATCCCGGCGGGAAGGCGGCGCGGGATTTCGGGGAGATAAGCCGGAAAGGTGAGCGCCTCCTCCGCGTTGTGGAGGAGGAGGAAGAGCGCGATCAGCCAGAGCGCGGCGCGACGTGACATCCGGATGCGGAGGAGGGTGATTGCCGCGCGAGCCGACCGCTCACTCCGCGATCGAGTCCCGGTATCGCTCCGGGGCGTAGCGGGATGCGAGCAGGCCCGTGGCGGCGTCCGTGTCGATCTCCCGCACCAGCACGCCTTCCTCGCCGTACGGCAGATGCGCCACGCACTCGCCGGACGGGCCGACGATCGTCGTCGCCGATTCCTGGTAGCGGAACGCGTAGTTGACGCTGGCGAAGAAGATCCCGTTCTCCAGGCCGCGGCACATCATCGCCTTCTCGTAGTACGGCGCGGCGGCCGATCCCCACTCTGCCAGCTCGGGCCCGGCGCGGTCGCTTCCCGTGCAGTGCGGGTGGAAGACGATCTTCGCCCCCCGCACCGCCGCCCACCGCACCGTCTCGGGGTAGCGGAACGCCTCGTGGCAGATGGCGATGCCGAACTTCACGCCGCCGATCTCGAAGATCTGCCGCCGGTCCCCATGCACGTACAGCGGCTCCTCGGTCGGATCGAGCTGGTTCTTCGTCTGAACCCCCTGGCTCTCCCCGCTGCTGTCGAACACCACGGATGCAATCTGCCGCCCGGCGTCGCTGATCCACTCCATCCCGAGAACGACAGCGATCCCCTGCGTCCGCGCCCACCCGGAGACGGAAGCGAGCGCCTGCTCCTGCTGCTCGCGATCGAACGGCGGCACCTCGAAATCCAGCCCGCGCAGGCCCGGGAGATAGGCTTCCGGAAAGCACACGATCTCCGCGCCCCGCCCTGCGGCTTCGGCGATGTGCAGCCTGATCTTCTCCAGCGCCCCGCCCACGGAGGACGCAACGCGCGGCGATGCGAGGGCGATGATCATGAGTGAGATCGATGGTTTTACGACGCGGAGAAAATCCCGATCGTCCGCACGAGCGAAGTTATCGGGAACCCGGTCGGGCGCAACGCCGGACGACGCGGCGGGCGGTGAGGCGCGCGTCGCGCCATCACCGGACAGCGAAAGGGCGCCGCATCCGCGACGCCCCCGATCGACCGCTTTCGCCAGACGGCGATGCCCGCCCGCCCGCAGCTCAATCCTCCAGGCAGGGCCGGATTCGCGAGTCGCCGCAGGTGAAGGTGATGCAGTACTCCGGCAGCGTCATCGCGGCGTCCGCCCCGAGCACCGTTCCCTGCGTCTGCTGGCGCCCATCCACGAGATCGAAGCTCTGCACGTCGAGCCGCTCCAGTTCCAGCCTCAGCTTCTTCATCATCGCCTTCCGCGTTGCTGGTCTCCCGCTCCTTCTCCGCCTCCGACGAGGCGAGTGGAAGCGTAAATCACTGCAATAACTCTACCTACAATGCTAATTGATGCAAAGCGTACACGCTCGCGCCAATCACGCCGACGGGCCGACTGCCCCATGAGAGCGGGACATTTGAGCCGCAGAAGGACATCCCCAGTGTCGCCGCGAGGCCTTTACGATTGCGGCCCAAGCGTAAGTAGATGCTGCGGTTGGACCGGATCGTCCGACGCCGGCGCGGGCGGGCATGCCCTGTGCCGACTACATCCATGCGACACATTCCGCAGCACTCCGGCTTTCGCCGGCCCTCCTCGAAGTACTTCCCGCGAGACCTACCCCTGAATGGAGACCGGAGATGAAACGCATCGCGAGCCTGTTCCTCGTAGTCCTCGCCGCGTGTAACCACCGCGGCACACAGCACGAGAACCCCGGCTACGCCGGCAAGCTCGATTCCCTCGGCATCCCGCACCGCACCCTGCAGGAGAAGATGAAGACGACCGACCTCGGCGAGTGGCCGAAGGATGGAGCCGCGAACGGCATCACCGCCAGCCGGGTCACGGGAGGCGCGGTGGGGCTGCCCCGCGAGGCCGCCCGCGGCGCCCGGTTCGTGTCGGTGGACGACGTCCGGAAGCTCGACGTCGCCAGGCAGGGTACCGGCCTGTTCATCGTCGGCACCGACTACGTTCCCCGCGAGCTGCCGGAGCTCCTTCAGGCCAAGGGTCTCACCGCGCGGCCGGACGGTTCGCTGGTGGACCGCAACGGCGAGCCCGTCGCCCTGTTCATCAACAACGAGACGTACCGTGTCCAGGGAGGAGAGCGGCAGGCGTCGCTCGGCGGCAAGCTCCTCGACTTCCTCGTTCCCAGCGCGTACGCCGCATCGCCGTTCGCATGGCGCTGCTTCTCGTTCAGCCCGTGGGCACTCTATCACGGCGGGTTCCATCGCTGGTACGAGGCCGGGACCAGCATCGCCGCGTACGGCGCGGACGGCGGCGGGGGCTGCAGCGGCGGGAGCCCGCTCACCAACATCGATTTCCTCCAGGCCCGCGCGGAGGTGGGTTCGCCGGGCGCGCAGAACTTCTGCTTCCACTGCCCCACCCAGAGCGCGTACGACACCTGGGACGTGGGCTACTTCTGGCCCGCGCACGGGACCCCGACCACGACGCATTCGGGGGTGTGGGCCGACGGCTCGTTCTCCTTCAGCCGCACCGCCAACCTGAGCTGGTGATCCATCCGGGGTGATACGAGCAGGGGCGCCGCATCGCAGCGGCGCCCCTGTTCGTTTTCGCCTGCCGGCCGCGTCGTCGTGACGAACGCGACGGGGAGCCCTAATCGATCCTCGCCGGCTCCTCGGCCGATCAGTGGCCGTGATGCGGCGCGAGACAGGGCCGCCGTCCCTCGGCCGGAAGGATGGCGGCGGGAACGGCGGGGAGGCGGCGGCGCAGGTGCTGGAACCAGGCGCAATCCTCTTCGTCGGGCGTGCCCTCGCGCTCGCCGAACGCGGGCATCAGCTCCACCACCTGCCACCGGCCGGCGCGCAGGCGCAGCAGCGCGCTCTCCTCCTCGTAGCGCGAACGCCCGTCCGGCGACTGCGGCGCGACGGCCGCCCACGCCCATCCGCGCTGCACCCGGAGATGGTTGACCACGAAGATGACGGGCCGCGCGTCGAACCGCCGCCGGTGCGCCCGCAGCGCGTCCATGATCGCCGCCCGCTCGGCGCTGCCGCGCGCGGGCGTGTGGGCGGAATCGGCCTGCACCGCGGAGGCGCGCACCCGCGGGGCGGCATCCGCCGTCGCGGAGCCGGCCGCCAGCAGGACCGCCAATGCCGCCACGCTCAGAATCTTCATCGTCATCTCCGGGAGAGGGGACCATCACCAGCGGTGTGACATCGGTCGTACCGCGAAGCGTCATACCGGATTCGGAGATCGATCGTGCAATCCGGAAGCACGTGCGACCTTGCCTATAGATCCTTCGGCCTGCAATCGCTCGTGCAGGGGCAACGACGGTGTGGTCGGCCTCAGGATGACGTCTCTCTCTGTGCGATTGTAATGCACAGATGATAGCCAGATCCGGTATCACACCGGCGCGGGCCCGGCCTCGGCCAGCGCGCGGAGATGCTGCTTCGGCCCGTCGTACGCGTCGTAGAGCGCCTGGTGGCCGGCCAGCGACAGGTCGCCGTCGCGCGTGTAGTAGCCGGCGACCCACGTGAGCAGGAACGCCAGCCGTTCGTCCTGCTCCTCCTTCGACGCGTACTTGTGCGGCTCCCACGGCCGCGCCCGGCAGTTGGCCAGGCACTGCTCCAGGCCGGGATCGAGGAAGACCAGCCGCGGCCGGAACGCGAAGGTGGCGCGGACGAGGCGGGCGTAGCATCCCTCGACCACCCAGTGCGCGTGCGTGCCGCAGAATGTCCGCACGTCGTCGGCGGCGGCGGCCGGCTCACGGGGAACGGCGATCTTCCCCGGCTCCCACGCCACAGTGTCCAGGTCCAGCACCGCGGCGCCGGTCTCCGCCGCCAGCCGCCGCGCCAGCGTGGACTTCCCCGAGCCGGAGTTGCCGAGGATCGCGATGCGCGTCCCTGCCGCGAAGTCGTTCATGATGCCCGATGGTGACGGCGAGCATGGTCCGTTTTCGCCCAGGCGAATGTGATCGGGAGCCCTCCCCGGCGCAATCTTCCCCCGAGCGGCGCGCGTCCGCGGAATGCGGCGAGGGGCGCCGCGGCCGCGGCGCCCCTCGTTCACGATCATCGGTGGGGCGAAACGCCTCAGCAGGCCTGCTGGATCGAATCGCCGCAGCCGAAGGTGTAGCAGCATGCCGGTGAGGTGTTCGAGGGCGAGGCCGCCGCGAATACGGTTCCCCCGGCCTGCTGCCGCGCGCCGACGGGCTCGAAGCTCTGCACGTCCAAGGTCTCGAGGTTCAGCGTCAGCTTCTTCATGATCACCCTCCCCTTGAAGATTTCCCCGTCCGGTCCCCCGACCGGAATTGCGCGTAACTCATTACAAGAACCATACCTACGTCACAAAAGGAACGGAATGACGGTGACGTCGAAAAGGATGGAAACGAAGAAGGGCGCCACGTTCGCGGCGCCCTCCCCCGTCCATCATCCCGCACCCGCCGATCACACCAGCGGCATCGGCTTCGGCTCGTCGCCCGAGTAGTCGTAGAAGCCCTTGCCGCTCTTGCGGCCGTAGTAGCCCAGGCTGACCATCCGCTTCAGCAGCGGCGGCGAGGCGTAGCGCTTCTCCTTGTACTCGTTGAACATGATGTCGCCGATCTTGTCCAGCGTGTCGAGGCCGACGAAGTCCGAGAGCACGAACGGGCCCATCGGGTAGCCGGTGCCCAGCCGCATCCCCTTGTCGATGTCCTCGATGCTGGCCACGCCCTCCGAGAGCGCGCGGATGGCGTCCATCATGTACGGCACCAGCAGCAGGTTCACCACGAAGCCCGAGTTGTCCTTGCAGACGATGGGCTCCTTCCCCAGCGACTTCGCGAAGTCGAACGCGGTCTGGAACACCGCGGCGTCGGTGGCGATGGTCTTCACCACCTCCACCAGCTTCATCACCGGCACGGGGTTGAAGAAGTGCAGCCCCACCATGCGCTCCGGCCGCTTGGTGGCCGCCGCCATGTCGGCGATGGTGAGCGACGAGGTGTTCGACGCGAAGATGGTGTGCGCCGGGCACAGGCCGTCCAGCGTGCGCCAGATCTCGTTCTTCAGGTCCAGGTTCTCGACGATCGCCTCGATGACGATGTCGCAGTCCTTCAGGTCCTCCAGGTTCGAGGTGCCGCGCAGGCGGCCGAGCAGCGCGTCGCGGTCTTCGGCGGCGAGCTTCCCCTTCTCCACCTGCTTGCCCAGCTGCCTGCCGATGCCGCCGATCCCCTTCTGCACCACCTCGTCGCTGACCTCGCGGACGATGGTCTCGTAGCCGGCGGCGGCGCACACCTGCGCGATCCCGCTCCCCATCAGTCCGCACCCCAGCACGCCCACGCGCTTGATCTCGGCCATCTGTATCTCCTGACAGGTTCGTTGTTCAAGATGTTCGGACAGCTTTTATCCCGTCACACCTGGAGAGACGTCATCCTGAGGCCGGCCACGCCGACCTGGCCTTCCGCGCCATCGCTTGCAGGCCGAAGGATCCATAGCCTGCCTCGCATGTCGGCTTCGGACGCGCCGCTGCTCATGACGGTGACACCGCTGCAGCGTCTCCGAAGCGCAGTGCCGGCCTCGGCTATCGATCCTTCGGCCTGCCGACGCTCGCGCATGCCGCACGTCCAGAGTGGCCGGCCTCAGGATGACGTCTCTTCCACGCGTTTGCCTCAGCGATCCGTCCTCACCCGGCTCATGCGGAAGCACTCGGCGGGGCGGGCCTGGGCGCAGAGCACCAGGCTGTCGCGCGACACCTCGACCGCGTAGTCCGTGGGCGACGACGCCAGCGCGCGGATGCGGAGAAGGCGATGGCGCCTGCCCGTGAGCTCGTAGCGCGCCTCCGAGGCCGTGGCGGCGCTGCCGGCCTGCTGGATCAGCAGCTGGCCGTCGGGATAGAAGACCATCCGCCCCGTGCCGCTGCTCCACTCGCCCAGCACCGCCTTCGCGGGATCGCGCCCGCACGCGGCGAGCGCGACCAGCATCGCCGCGGCGGCCGGGGACGAGCGGAGGGATCGCATCTGCCGCCTCACAGCCCGAAGCGCTTCTGCCACTCCTGCTTCTGCTGCGGCAGGCGGAGCTCGCCGTGCTCCAGGCGGTCCAGGAACGCCTCCAGCTTGTTGTGGATGGTCCGGGCCACGATCCGGTAGATCCCCCGCGACCCGAACACCCCCGCCGCCAGCACGCCCACCCCCGCCAGCGCCAGGATGTGCGGCGCCGTGGTCGCCAGCACCGCCAGCGCCAGGCCGCCGCCGCCCGCCGTGCCGCCCAGCAGCCCGCCCACCGCGCCCCAGGTGCGGCCGGTGGAGAGGTCCACCTGCAGCGTGACCACCGACGAGTCCTCGTCCGCCAGCGCCACGCCCACGTCCACCGTCTGCAGGTCCAGCGGGGCCACGCGGCTTCCCACCTTGCCAAGGGTGCGGCCCACCGCGGCGCCGATCCCCTGCGCACGGACGTAGCGCGTGCGGTCGGGGAAGCGGCGCTCCACCACCATGAACTCGGCCTCGAGCAGGTACTTCTCCAGGAAGATGCCGAGCTCCACCGCGGGGCGGCGGATGGTGCGCGCGGCGCGGACGATCCCCGGGCCCATCATCGCCGCCGTGAGCCCGTGCTCCTCGGGCGGGCGGCTGCGCACCTCCGAGATGGCGCGGCGCACCAGGTGCTGCTCGATCCCCAGCTCCTTGCCGATGCGGACGACCTCGGCGTCGGAAAGGCCGTCGGTCATCTCCGTCTCGCGCGCGGTCTGCAGCTCCACCGCGCGCTTGATCACCGCCTCCAGCTCGGTGGAGGACAGCTTGCGCGCGGGCAGGTTCGATCCGCCGGGGACGGGATGCTGGTCGCTCATGGACGGTTCATGCGGCGCGCCGCCGCCCGTCGGCAGTGACGGACGGCGGCGCGGGCGCGGATCAGGAGTTCTTTGCGGGGAAGGCCTCGACCACGACCGCGATCCCCTGGCCGCCGCCGATGCAGGCGGTGCCCAGCCCGAAGCGCTTCCCCTGGCGCCGCAGCTCGTGCAGCAGGTGCACGGTGATGCGCGCGCCGCTGGCGCCCAGCGGGTGCGACAGCGCGATGGCGCCGCCGGAGACGTTGGTGCGCTCGCGGTCGAGGCCCAGCTCCTTCTCCACCGCGCAGTACTGGCTGCCGAACGCCTCGTTCACCTCCACCAGGTCCATCTGCTCCAGCTCCATCCCCGCCTTCTTCAGCGCGGCGCGCGACGCGGGCACCGGGCCGATCCCCATGTGCTTGGGCTCCACCCCCGCGATCCCCCAAGAGACGAGGCGGCCGATCGGCTGCAGGCCGCTCCGCTCGGCGTACCCGGCGCTGGCGATCACCGCCGCCGCCGCCCCGTCGCCGATCCCGGAGGCGTTGCCGGCGGTGACGGTGCCGCCCTCCTTGAAGTACGGCTTCAGCTTGCCCAGCGACTCCGGCGTGGTCTCCGGGCGCATGTGCTCGTCGGCCATGAACTGCGTCTCGCCCTTGCGCGTCTTGATGGTGACGGGGGTGAGCTCCTCGGTGAAGTGCCCCGCGTCCCACGCCGCCTTGGCGCGCGTCTGCGAGGTGCAGGCATAGGCGTCCACGTCTTCCCGCCTGATGCCGTGCAGGTCGGCCAGGTTCTCGGCCGTCACCGCCATGCTGCACCCGGCGAACGGGTCGGTGAGCGCCTCCCACAGCAGGTCCTCGTAGAACTTGCCGGCGGGCCCCAGCCGCTGGTCGCCCCAGCGCGCGCCGCGGATCACGTGCGGCGCCTGCGACATGCTCTCGGTGCCGCCGCACAGCGCCACCTCGCACTCGCCCAGCAGGATCTCCTGCGCGCCGGTGACGATGGCCTGGAACCCCGAGCCGCAGAGGCGGTTGAGGGTGAGGGCGGGAACCTCGATCCCCAGCCCGGCGCGCAGGCCGATGTGGCGGGCCAGGTAGATGGCGTCGGCGCTGGTCTGCAGCGCGTTGCCGAACACCACGTGCCCCACGTCGGCGGCGTTCACGCCGGCGGCGTCCAGCGCCCCCTTGGCGGCGAAGACGCCCAGGTCGGTGGCCGAGAAGTCCTTCAGCGCGCCGCCGAAGGTGCCCATCCCCGTGCGCTTGGCGGAGAGGAAGACGACGTCTGTATCCTTGCCCTGCGTAGCCATATGCGGATCTGACCTCGTTGCGTCGGATTGACCTGACAGCCGGAAGGGAAGCGGGGCAGAATACCGGCCCGAGATCGTTGCGTCAAGCGGACTTCCGGCCCGCGGGGGTGAGCCCGGTTCACCGCTCCGGCGGGCGCGGGGGGCGCCCCGCGGAACGGCCCCGCTCCGGGAGGAGCGGGGCCGGGGCGCCTGCGGCGGGCGGGCTCGGCGATCTAGAAGGTCACGTCGTCGTGATCGCCGGTCAGGGTGTTGCCGCAGCGGCAGCTGAGCTCACAGGTGGAGCCGCACGTCCACCCGCAACTGTATTCGCAGGTGTACCCGCAGGTGTAGTCGCAGCTGTACCCGCAGCTCCCGTTGCAGCTGGCGCAGGTGCCGTCGCAGCTGGGCTGCGCGTTGCACGAGGGGTCCTCGCTGATGCAGACCTGCGGCGCGTCGCTCATCAGGCCGTGCACCGTTCCGCGCTCCACCCGCGCCTCCTGCACGGAAAACGACTCCACCTGCAGCTGTTCCACGTCGAGCTTCAGTTTGCTCCGCATCGGCGGCTCCGGGGGTGCGAGGGGTGGCGTGGGGCCCGCTCGGAACGGGCCGGAGAACGCGGACGCGACCGGCATCCGTTTCTCGCGCCTGATCTACGGTCCGCCGCGCGGAGCCGCAACCGGCCGGTGCGGGAAGTGGAGGCCGCGCGCGGATGGGGGACGCCGGGCTCCCCTTCCGGGCGCGCTCTTGTTATCTTTCGCAAGTCGTGGCCGGATCGCGACTTCGCGGGAACCCCACCCCCTGATCCGCGGTACCCCATCCGGCCGGCGCGACCCGGACTTACGAATTCTGGCGGAGCCGCGGGCCGGCGTCCGCCCGATTTTCATCTCCATACGAGCAATCGCAGTATCCTGATGGCTTCCAACCTCCCCGATTCCGAAACGCCCCGGCAGGAGCCGGCCCCGCGGCAGGAACCCGCCGCCGCAACCGGCGAGCAGCCGCGCAACCGGCTGGAGCTGGCGGTTTCGCCGGTGCTGGCGCGCGTGCTGGGCGGCCTGGTGCTGCTGGCGCTGCTCGCGTACGGCGGGTGGCGCACCTGGCTGGGCTTCCGCGAGCCGGACCTTCCCACCGTGGCCTACTCGCAGCTGCTTTCGTCGATCGAGGCGGGGCGCGTGCAGTCCATCACCGTGCGCCCCGGCGCGGACGTGCAGGGCACGTGGAAGCGCGCGGGCGGGGTAAGGACGGACGCGCCCGACTTCACCGTCGCCTATCCGGTGCAGACGGTGGACGCGCTGGCGCAGCAGGCGCAGGCGCACGGCGTCACCATTACCCTGGCGCCCGCGCCCGACGGCTCGCGCGTGCAGAAGACGATCGGGATGGCGCTGGAGGTGCTGGTGCTGGTGGGCATCGTCTTCTTCCTCTTCCGCCAGATGCGCGGCGGGCAGAGCGGCGACCTGGGCCAGGGCGGGAAGAGCGACACCACCTTCGAGGACGTGGCGGGGACGCAGGGCGCCGCCGAGGAGCTGCGCGAGATGGTGGAGTTCCTCCGCCGCCCCGAGTCGTTCGCGGCGCTGGGCGCGCGCATCCCCAAGGGCGCGCTGCTGGTGGGCCCGCCGGGAACCGGGAAGACGCTGCTGGCGCGCGCGGTGGCCGGCGAGGCGGGGGTGCCCTTCTTTTCCCTTTCCGGCTCGGAGGTCACGGGCTTCATCGTGGGGATGGGGGCGCACCGCATCAAGTCGCTGTTCAAGAAGGCGCGCAAGAAGGGCGGCGTGATCTTCATCGACGAGATCGACGCGCTGGGCGGCAAGCGCGGGCGCAACCGCAGCCACAACGAGGACGACCGCACGCTCAACCAGCTGCTGGTGGAGATGGACGGCTTCGACCCGCTGGCGGGCGTGGTCGTCATCGCGGCGACCAACCGGCCCGAGGACCTGGACGAGGCGCTGAAGCGCCCGGGCCGCTTCGACCGCACCATCTCGGTGAGCCCGCCCACGGCCGGCGGCCGCGAGGAGATCCTGCGGCTGCACGCCACCCGCCGCCGCGTGCCGCTGGCCGCCGACGTGGACCTGTCGCGCATCGCCCGGCTGACGCCCGGCGCCAGCGGCGCGGAGCTGGCCAACCTGCTGAACGAGGCCGCGATCGCCGCCGCGCGCGAGGGCGACACGCTGGTGCGCTGGGCGCACGTGGAGCAGGCGCGCGACCGCATGCTGCTGGGCAAGGAGCGCAAGGGCTTCCGCGCGCTGGACCGCGAGCGCTGCACGGTGGCCTACCACGAGGCCGGGCACGCGCTGGCCGGCGTGGTGTGCGCGCCCGAGGACGGGCTGCACAAGGTGACCATCCAGGCGCGCGGGCAGGCGCTGGGCGTGGCCTTCTTCTCGCCCGAGGACGACCGCTTCCTGTACCGCCGCAACTACCTGGAGGGCCTCATCATGAAGGGCCTTGCCGGGCGCGCGGCCGAGGAGCTGGTGTTCGGCGCGCACGCGGTGACCAGCGGCGCCCAGAGCGACCTGCAGCAGGTGAACGGCATCGCCCGCAAGATGGTGTACCACCTGGGAATGGGGCCCGACACCGGTCTCATGATCCACGAGGGCGAGCCGGGCTCGCTGAGCCCCGAGATGCACGCGGCCATGGACCGCGAGGTGCGCGCGATCCTGGACCGCCTGTACCGCCAGACGGTGGAGCTGCTGGCCGCCAACCGCGAGGCGATGGCCGCGCTGGCCGTGGCGCTGCTGGAGCGCGAAACCATCGACGGCGCCGAGGCGGTGGAGATCATGGAGGAGGCGGGCCTCTCCCGCCCCGCCGCGCTCCTCCCCATGGGCGTCGGCGAGCCCCGCGAGGCGCTGGCCGCCGCGGTCTGATCACCGCCGAGACCGATGTTCGAAGGCCCGGACGGCAGGCGCCGTCCGGGCCTTCGTGCCATGGTACTGCCGGAGATTCTTCCGCCAAGGTGTGATCCGGTGTATCTGTTTTCCTGCTCACATCCCAGAGAATTGAGTAAGGAGCTAAGTCATGCTCGTTGATCTTGATGCAGAGGAGATCTCGGAAGTTCTCGAATCCATCAGGTACGCGAAGTACAACATCGACAATCCGCGCAGTACACCACCTGATCCGCTCGGTAATCACGCAGCCCTCTTCCAGATGCGCCCAGAGAAGCACGCTAGGCTCGACAGCGCGGCAGCAAAGCTGCGCGCAGCGCGGAACACCAGCACCTGATTGACAGGCTACGATGCGAGGAACCTGGATTGTGCTCTTTGCCGGACTGGCAACTGCGTGTGCGCCCGCCGTCGCCGTGGCGCCGGGGAGCGCGCCCGCGGCCGTCGCCCATGCCGACACCGTGGCGGACCGGCTGTTCTTCGGGCGGTCGATTCCCGGCGGGGGGATGGTGACGGACGAGGAGTGGGCGGCGTTCCTGCGCGACGTGGTGACGCCACGCTTTCCCGACGGGCTGTCGGTGTGGCGCGCGGAGGGGCAGTGGCTGGACTCGCGCGGCACGCTGGAGCACGAGCAGTCGATGGTCGTCGAGGTGATCCACGCCGCATCGCCGCAGGTCGACGCGGCGCTGCGCGACATCGCCGACGAGTACAAGCGCCGCTTCCGCCAGGACGCGGTGCTCCGCATCACCACCCCCGTGCGGATGCGGTTCTACGAGTAGCGTCTCCATCCCGGCTTGCCGCTGCCGCGGCCGGACGGCTACGTTCGAGCGACCGCCTCATCCCCCGGCGTCTTGTCCGCCTTCACCCCCCTGCCGCATCGATGGACGCATACGTTCAATGCCCCGCGATGCTGCAGACCGACGATCCCGGGATGCTGCGGCGCACCCTGTTCCTGGGCGGGGGGATCACCGGGTGCGGGAACTGGCAGGAGTGGATGGCCGAGCGGCTGGCCGGCTCGGGGATCGTGGCGATCAACCCGCGCCGCAGGGACTTCGACGTGGCCGACCCCGCGATGGGCCGCTTCCAGATCGAGTGGGAGCACCACCATCTGCGGCTGGCGCGGGCGCGGCTCTTCTGGTTCCCGCCCGAAACCCTCTGCCCCATCACGCTGTTCGAGCTGGGCAAGTACTGCGAGCGGGCGGACCCGCTCTTCGTGGGTGCGCACCCGGATTACGAGCGGCGCTTCGACGTAGAGACGCAACTGAAGCTGGCGCGCCCTGGCGACCACACGGTCCATTCCAGTCTCGACGAGCTCGCCGCGGCCGTCCGGTCGTGGGCGAGCACCCTGTGAGCCCGGCGGGCCGGGTGCTCCACCTTCCGCGGGACGCGTGATCGTGGCGGGACGACCGTACATCCTGGGCGAGACGAGCTGGAAGTCGGTGCGCGGCACCGCGTTCGACGTGGCCGTCCTGCCGTGGGGCGCCACGGAGGCGCACAACTACCATCTCCCGTACGCCACCGACGTCATCGCCGCGGAGAGCGTGGCCGCCGAGGCCGCGCGCATCGCGTGGGAGGCGGGCGCGAAGGCGGTCGTCCTCCCCGCCATCCCCTTCGGCGTGCAGACGGGGCAGCTCGACATCCCGCTCTGCATCAACCTGAACCCGTCCACGCAGGCGGCCATCCTCGCCGACGTGGCGGCCACGCTGGCGGGGAACGGCGTCCGCCGGCTGCTGGTGCTGAACGCGCACGGCGGCAACGACTTCCGCGCCATGATCCGCGAGCTGCAGCCGCGCGTGAACGTCTTCCTCTGCACCCTCGACTGGTGGAGCTGCGTCGATCCGCGGCCGTTCTTCCGCGAGCCCGGCGACCACGCGGGCGAGCTGGAGACGAGCGTGGTGATGCATCTCGCCCCCGATCTCGTCCTCCCGCTCGACCAGGCCGGCGACGGCGCGGAGCGGAAGTCTCGCATCGCGGGCTTTCGCGAAGGCTGGGCGTGGGCCCCGCGCCCCTGGACCAGGATCAGCGCCGACACCGGCGTGGGCGACCCGCGCGCCTCCACGCCGGAGAAGGGCGCCGCCTTCTTCGCCGCCGTCACCGCGCGCATCGCCGGCTTCCTGGTGGAGCTGGCATCCGCCGACCCCGCGGACCTCTACACCTGACGCCGGATCCGGGAGCGCCCGCTCGACAGCGGCGGACAAACGTCTGGCGACGCGAAGCTTAACAGACGCCGCCGGGGCGCGTATCATATCATCGGCGGTATCCTCGCGCGCCGCGTCCAACGGCGCCGCCTTTCCCCGTCTCCATCCCCGGAGCCCTGCCATGAACTACAAGAACATCCCCGCCCACGAAGCCGACTTCCGCGCCAAGGGCGTGGACTCGGACGGAAAGAAGTTCTCGCTCACGCCGGCCAAGGTCACCATCCCCGGCACGGTGGAGACGCTGGACGTGGTCACCTGCAAGCCCGCGAACGGCGACGAGAGCTTCTTCTACAAGGAGGAGAAGCCCAAGCAGCGCATCGTGGTGCACTTCACGGCCGGGTACCTCAAGGGCGACCTGGCGGCGCTGACCAGGCCCGGCAACCACGTCTCCACCCCCTTCGTCATCGCCCGCGACGGCACCATCTACCAGCTGTTCTCGTCGAAGTACTGGTCGTACCACCTGGGTCCCAAGGCGCAGGGCGGGAACAAGGAGATGAGCAGCAGCGGGGTGGGGATCGAGCTGTCGAACGTGGGCTACCTGACGCCCAAGGGCGACACGCTGCTGGACCCATACGGCGCGCCGTACTGCAACGTGGCCGACAGGGACGCGTACGTCACGCTGCCGCAGCCGTTCCGCAAGCGCACGCGCTACGCGGCGTTCGCCGAGGCGCAGTACGCCAGCCTGACCCGGCTGCTGCGCTACCTGACCGCCACCTACAAGGTCCCCGCCGCCTTCCTCCCCGAGGCCAAGCGCTACGACGTGTACGCCGACGTCGCCAAGTTCCGCGGGATCACCACGCACGTGAACTACCAGCCCGAGAGCTACGGCAAGTGGGACATCGGCCCCGCGTTCGACTGGGCGCGCGTGATCGCCGCGCTGGGCACGGTCCCCGTCGCGAACGTCGCCACGCCGGCGGGAACGGGCGGCTGATCCCCATCCCCTGATCGGAACGGCCCGGAGCGCGCCGAACGCGCTCCGGGCCCGCGCCACCCGGCCGGTCGTGCAATCATCGCTGGAAAAACCCTTCATCGCTCCCCTCTAATTCTGTCCGTCCTTTCCGCCGCGAACGCATCCGCCCCGGAGACCCCACCGATGAGACGCCTCGTCATCTGTGCCGACGGCACCTGGAACACCCCCGACAAGACCGCGCACGGCACGCCCGTCCCCACCAACGTGACCAAGATGGCGCGGGCGGTCTGCTCCACCGGCGACGACGGCGTGTCGCAGATCGTCTTCTACCACGAAGGCGTGGGGACCGGGTTCGGGCTGCTGGACAAGGTGCTGGGCGGCGGATTCGGCGTGGGGCTGGAGCGCAACATCTGCGACTGCTACCGCTTCCTGGTCGACAACTACGAGCACGAGGACGAGATCTACCTGTTCGGGTTCAGCCGCGGCGCGTTCACCGCGCGCAGCCTGGGCGGAATGATCCGCAAGTGCGGCGTGCTGAAGCCGAACGAGACCCACCGCATCCCCGAGGCGTTCAACTTCTACCGCAGCGGCGTCCATCCCGACGACGACGAGGCGGTGCAGTTCCGCGAGAGATACAGCATACCGGTTCGCATCAAGATGATCGGCGTGTGGGACACGGTGGGGTCGCTGGGCATCCCCGGCGCGATGCGGTTCATCGCCAGGAAGCGCTTCGAGTTTCACGACGTGGCGCTCAGCAGCACCGTGGACTACGCGTTCCACGCCCTCTCCATCGACGAGCAGCGCAAGCCGTTCGAGCCCACGCTGTGGGGGATCAAGGCCGGCTCGCACCTGGAGGACAGGCGGCACTTCGAGCAGGTGTGGTTCTGCGGCGTGCATTCCAACGTGGGGGGCGGCTACCCCGACGCCGGCCTGTCCGACATCGCGTTCGAGTGGATGGTGGAGAAGGCGAAGAGTACCGGGCTGCAGTTCGACAGCGAGTTCGTCCAATCGAGAGTCAAAGGCAGCTTCGAGGGCGAGATCGTCGACTCGCTGGGCCACTGGAAAGTGCTGGGAAAGCTGGAGCGGGAGATTGGAAACAAGGTTCTCGACAAGCAGAAGAACGAGCTGGCGAGCAACCAGGCCATCCACCCGAGCGTGTACCAGCGCCTGAGCGCCCCCCTCGACCCGCGCTACGATCCGCCGAACCTGCGGAAGTTCCTGGACCGCAACCCGCCTCCGCCGCCGGCGTAGCCACCGAGACGCACGCGGCCCTCGCTTGCCGCCGCCGCGCGCCGCATCTAGCTTCGGCGGATGACAGACGGCCCGGACCGCAACGCGCGGTCCGGGCCTGCGTACGCCCGCCGCCCCCGCGCCGATGCTCTACGACCTGCTGCGCCCCTTCCTCTTCACCCTCCCGGCGGAAACGGCGCACCACGTCGGTAGCGGGCTGCTGGACCTCTCGCTCGCTCCCCCGCCGCTGCGCGCGCTCGTCCGCTCCGCCGTCGCCATCGACGATCCGGCGCTGGCCATCGAGCGCTTCGGCATCCGCTTCCCCAACCCCGTCGGCCTGGCGGCGGGGTTCGACAAGACGGGCGAGATGTTCAACGCGCTGGGCGCGCTCGGCTTCGGGTTCGTGGAGATCGGCACCGTCACCGCGCACGCCCAGCCGGGAAACCCGCGCCCGCGCCTCTTCCGCCTCCCCGCCGACCGCGCGCTGCTGAACCGGATGGGCTTCAACAACCCCGGCGCGGACGCGGTCGCCGCGCGGCTCGGGCGGACGCGGATCGAGCCGGTGCTCGGCATCAACCTCGGTAAAAGCAAAGTCACCCCGCTGGAGGACGCGGCGGGCGACTACCTGCGCTCGCTGGAGCTGCTGGAGCCGTTCGCGCGCTACCTGGTGGTCAACGTCAGCTCGCCCAACACGCCGGGGCTGCGGCAGCTGCAGGACGCGGCGCCGCTGCGCGACCTCCTGCGCGCCCTCCGCCGCCGCGCGGGCGAGCTGGCTTCGGCGCGCGCGGGCGAGGCGCGGCCGGTCCTGCTGAAGATCGCCCCCGACCTCACCGACCCGCAGATCGAGGAGGCGGTGGGGATCGCGCGCGAGGAGGGGATGGCGGGGATCATCGCCACGAACACCACCGTCTCGCGCGACGGGCTGCGGACGGCGCCCGCGCGCGTGGAGGCGCTGGGCGCGGGCGGCGTCAGCGGCGCGCCGCTGCGGACCCGCGCGCGCGAGGTCGTCTCCCTCATCCGCAGGACGGCGGGCGGGGCGATGCCGATCGTGGGCGTGGGCGGGATCTTCACCGCCGACGACGCGTGGGAGATGGTGCGCGCCGGCGCGGCGCTCGTCCAGCTCTACACCGGCTTCATCTACCGCGGCCCGCTGGTGGCGCGGGAGATCTGCATCGGCCTGCGCGAGCGCCTGCGCCGCGAGGGGATGCGCACGCTGGAAGAGGCCATCGGGAGCGCGCACCGATGAAGGCGCGAACCGCGAAGTTCCTGCGCGCGTGGGTCGCCGGCGCGCGCGGCGTCCGCGAGGTGGAGACGACCGTGCGCGTCGCCGGCGAGGAGCGCGAGGCGACGCTGTATCTCCCGCCCGGACAACGAGATCACCCCGCGCCGGGATGGGTGGTGCTGCACGGCCTCACCGTCCCCGGCCGCCGGCACGTCTCCATGCTGCGCTTCGTCCGCTCGCTGGCCGCGTCCGGCGCCGTCGTCCTGGTCCCCGACGTCCCCGCGTGGCGCGAGCTGCGGCTGGACGTGGAGGCCGCGCGCGCCACGGTGGAGGCGGGCGTGCTGCACCTGGACGGGATGCGCGAGGTGCGGCCGGGCGGCGTGGGCGCCATCGGCTTCTCCTTCGGCGCCACGCAGGTGCTGATGGCATCGGCGGACGAGGCCATGCGCGGGCACCTGAAGGCGGTGGTGGGCTTCGGGGGATACTGCGACCTGGGGCGGATGCTGCGCTGCCTGTTCACCGGCCGCCACGAGTGGCGGGGGGATGAGTACACCCTCGACCCCGACCCGTACGGCCGCTGGATCGTGGTCGGCAACTACCTGACGCTGCTGGACGAATATCGGGAGATGGGACGGCTGGCCGACGCCGCGCTGGCCCTGGCGGTGGAGTGCGGCCGCCGCGGCGAGTGGGCGTGGGGCCCGCACTACGACGCCATGAAGGACGAGCTCTCGCGCGGCTTCACGCCCGAGGAGCGGCGCGTGTGGCGGACCATCGCGCCGAAGACGGACGTCGCGGTGGACGTCGAGGCGGCGGGGGAGCTGGCGGCGCGCTTCACCGCGGCGGCGCTGGAGCACGACCCGGGGCTGGATCCGCGCCCGCATCTCCCGAATCTCCATGCAAAGGTGGTGCTGAGCCACGGCCGGCAGGACCGCCTGATCCCCTTCACCGAAACGCTGCGGCTGGTTTCCATGCTTCCGCCGCACGTCGCCGCGCCCGCCACCATCACCGGCCTGTTCGCGCACTCCACCGGCGCCTGGCTGCACCCCATCCACTGGTTCCGCGAGACCGCGACGTTCGTCCGCCTGCTGGACCGCGCGCTGTACGCGGTGTGACAGGACGATGGACCTCTCGCCCGGTTCGTCCCCGCCCCGACGTCATCCTGAGGCCGGCCACACGGTAGCTGTCCCCACGCAAATGCTCGCAGGCCGAAGGATCTATCGCCTGTCTCACCCGTCACTCTGCGAATCACACCTGCGCTTCGTTCGCATGCGTGTCGACACGCTGCGGGAACGAACCTCGGTATGCATCCTCTGTTGACGTGCTTGGCGGGCTACAGATCCTTCGGCCTGCAGAGTATTCATCATGCGGCCGATTGCGGTGTGGCCGGCCTGAATGGAAAGTTCCGGGCGCAGCCGGTCACCGGCGACTGAAGTCGCAGCAACAACTACGGGAAGCCTCGCAAACTGCGCGAGGCTGTTCGGGTCGAAAGCCCGGCTCCGGAGGACGCCTCCCTTTCATCCATCGTGGTCCCGCACAGCGCGGTGTTCGACTCAGGATGACGTCTCTCCGGGCGTGCCCTGGGAAGCGCATCGAACGAGGAAAGAGGGCCGGCACCCCATCGGCGCCGGCCCTTCTGATTTCGATCTACTTCCCCCCGAACATCCCGCCGAGGCCGCCCGCGAGGCCGCCGAGGTCCGGCATCCCGCCGCCGCCGCCCTGCACGATCTTGGCGAGGTTGCCGCCGATCGGCGCGGGGAGGCGCGAATCCAGGAACTCCACGGCGGTGCGGGCCGCCTCCTGCGCCTTGTCGGCGGGGATGCCGGTGCGCTGGCTGATCTGGCCTACGAGCTCGTCCATCATGGACATCGCTTCATCTCCTCGTCACGGGTTTCTCGATCCTCGGCGGATTGCGCCGCAAGGAGCGCACCCCGTCCGGAGATGCGCGAAGAGCCGCGCTGCACGCGCGGCCCTTCGCATCTCCATCCCCCGTTCCGGTCAGGCGTCGAACGGGTCGCAGGCGCCGGAGCTTGTGCCGGTGACGCCACTGAGCCAGTGATACAGGTTGAGCGCCACGGGAGAGAGGTTGGCCTGCGCCACGTCGCCGCTCTGGTGCAGGAGGACGCGATGGTAGGTGTCGGTGCGCGCGTCGTAGACCAGCGCGCTGAAGCGCAGCGTCCCCGCGTCGGCGCACATGCCCCGCGGCGCGGTGAGCGGGGTGGTCAGCACCGCGCGCACGCCATCGTACCGCGCCAGCGCCTCGCCGGGCGCGAGCGTGGTGACGAGCTTCGCGTCGTGCGCGTACTTCGCCGCCAGCTCGGCGGCCGTGAACTCGTCGCCGCTCCCCTCGAGGTCGAACCGGGCGTCGCCCAGGTCGTACGAATAGACGCGGTCCTGCGCGTCGACGTAGAACCCGTTCCACCGCCTGCCCCACGCGGCGTTCGTGTACTCCACCTCGAACAGCGCGCTCCCGGGCTCCAGCCGCGGGATGAACGTCTCCGCGCACGAGGCGGACGCCGCCACGAGCCCGGCGGCGGCGAGAACGGCGGTAAAGCGCGAACGGAGCATCTGGATCATCGGCATCTCCCGGCGGGCGGTGGGTCGTGGCTGCGGTCACCCGTAGAACGCCCCGATCCGCCCGGAACTGACACCCGTCTCCATCGACCCGCTCAGTTCATCGCCGTGTCCTTCAGCAGGTGCAGCGGGGTCAGGCGCTGGCGCTCGCCGTCCACCACCAGCTCGAAGGCGTAGGTGCCCTCGGCGGGGAAGACGACGTTGTCCAGCGGCATCACCACGCGCGTCTGCGGCGGGCCCTGCATGGGCTGCTGCTCCGCCACCTCGGTGTGGCCGGTGATGCTGAGCACGGGGCTGCGCGCCGGATCGACCAGCTCGATGGAGAACTCGATGCGGCCGCGCTCGTGCGCCTCCCACTCCAGCGCGACGGCGAACGTCATCCGCTCCTGCTGCGCGGGAAAGCCGGGCGCGTACAGCTGGTGGAACACGCCGTGGACATCGAGTCTTCCGTCGGGGCGCTCCTGGGCGGATTCGCAGAGGAGGGCGTAGAGAATCTTCATGTGCGAGAGTTCAGGTAGAAGTACGAAAGTACGAGAGTACGGAAGTACGAAACCGCCCAACGGCTCGCCGAGCGCGCCGATGCCCGCACCGGGAGTCCGCGAAGGCGGACTTCGGGCCGTTGTTGCCGCGAATTCATTCGCCCTTCCGGGAGGATTCGGCGCTACGATTCCCCGCTCAGCCGCACGCGGACGGCTTCGGCGTGGCCGTGCAGCCCCTCGGCCTCGGCCAGGCGGATGACGTCGGCCGCGTGCGCGCGCAGGCGCTCGGGCGAGTAGCCGATCAGGCTGGTGCGCTTCACGAAGTCGTACACGCCCAGCGGGCTGGCGAAGCGCGCCGTTCCGCCCGTCGGCAGCACGTGGTTGGGCCCGGCGAAGTAGTCGCCCATCGGCTCGGGCGAGTGCGCGCCCAGGAAGATCGCGCCGGCATTGCGGATACGCCCCGCCAGCGCCAGCGGCTCGGCCACCAGCAGCTCCAGGTGCTCCGGCGCGCGCAGGTCGGCCACGGCCGCCGCGTCGGCGAGCGAGGTGACGACGACGATGGCGCCGTTCGCCTCCAGCGCCGCGCGGGCCACGTCGCGCCGCGGGTTGCGCTCCAGCAGCCGGTCGAGCTCGGCGACGACCGCCTCGGGGAGCGACGGGCAGCTCGTCACCAGCCAGGCGATGGCGTCGGGGTCGTGCTCCGCCTGCCCGATCAGGTCCGCGGCCACGTGCGTGGGGTTCGCCCACTCGTCCGCGATCACCAGGATCTCCGACGGCCCCGCGATCATGTCGATGTCCACCAGGCCGAACACCTGGCGCTTGGCCTCGGCCACCCACTTGTTGCCGGGCCCCACGATCTTGTCCACGCGCCCGATCGTCTCGGTGCCGTGCGCCAGCGCCGCGACCGCCTGCGCCCCGCCGATGCGCAGCACCTCCGTCACCCCCGCCACGTGCGCGGCGGCAAGGACCACGGGAGATGCCTCGCCCCCCGGCGTCGGCGACACCATCGCGATCTCGTCCACCCCCGCGACCGCGGCGGGGATGGCGTTCATCAGCACCGACGACGGATACGCCGCCCGGCCGCCGGGAACGTAGATCCCCACGCGGCGCAGCGGGGTGATGCGCTGGCCCAGGAGCGAGCCGTCCGGCAGCCAGTCCACGAAGCCGTGCTCGCGCTGGCGCTCGTGGAAGCGGCGCACGTTCTCCGCCGCGCGCCCGAGCGACGCCAGCAGCTCGGGATCGATGAAGGCGGCGGCGCGCTCCAGCTCGTCCGCGCCGATGCGCAGCTCCGCGCCGGTCGCCACCTCCAGGTTGTCGAAGCGCCGCGTGTACTCCACCAGCGCCGCATCGCCGCGCGCGGCCACGTCGCCCACGATGCGCGCCACCGCCTCGCGCAGCTGCGGATCGTCGGTCGACGCCGCGGCCGCCATCTCCCGCAGCTCCGCGAACGGCGGCGCGGAGCGAATCATCCGGATGTTCAGCACTGCTCCCTCTCTATTCCGCAGCCCGCCGGGGGCTCTCGTCACACCCTACATCCCCCGACGCATGCGCAGATGCCCGTGTGCCGGCAGGATGCTGGACAGCAGTCCGCGAAGGCGGACTTCGGGCCGTTGTTGCCGCGAATTCATTCGCCCTTCCCAGCCCGGGCGGGCGACAAATCCATTCATCGCGCCCGGCCCCGGCTACGATCCGGCTCCCCGCTCCAGCGCCGACGCCAGGTCCGCGATCAGCCGCTGGTGCTCGTCCAGGCGCAGCTTGTGGCTGGCGCGGTTCACGATCAGGCGGGCGGTGGATGAGGATACGTCGTCCACCACCACCAGCCCGTTCTCGGCCAGCGTGCGCCCGGTCTGCACCAGGTCCACGATCCAGTCCGACAATCCCAGCAGCGGCGCCAGCTCCACCGAGCCGGAGATGCGGATCAGCTCCACCTGCGTTCCCCGCGCGGCGAAGAAGCGGCGCGCGCTCTCCACGTACTTGGTGGCCACGCGCGGAATGCCGCCCCCCGCGATGCGCGGATACGGCGCGCCCTCCGGCGCCGCCACGCAGAGCCGGCATCCGCCGAACCCCAGGTCCAGCGGGCGCAGCACGTCCGGCTGCGCCTCCTCCAGCACGTCCTGCCCCGCCACCCCCGCGTCCGCGACGCCCGATTCCACGTAGACAGGCACGTCGCCGCTCTTCACCGGCAGGAACTCGAAGCGCGCGTCGGCGGAGGGAAGGATCAGGCGGCGGGAGTCGCGGGCGGCGGGGTCGACGGGAGATCCCATCGCCTCGAACAGCCGCAGCGCCTCGTCCATCATCCGCCCCTTCGGCAGGGCGATGCGGAGCGCGCGGCTCACGACGGCTCCACGGCCAGCAAATCCGCCAGCGCGTCCGTCTCCAGCGCGAAGCCCACGGCCGGGCGGTCGGCGCCGTAAAGCGCGAGCAGCCCGTCGTACCGCCCCCCGTACCCCACCGCGCGGCCGACGCCCGCCACGAACACCTCGAACTGGATCCCCGAGTAGTAGCCCAGCCCGCGGATCTCGCCCAGGTCGTAGACGACGTGGCGCCGCTCGTCGTCCGCCAGCAGCGCGTCCACGCGGCGCAGGCGCTCGATCGCGTCCTCCGCCTCCGGGCCCGATGCCAGCGCGCCCGCGCGGGCGAGCACCTCGCCGCGGCCGATCAGCTCGGGGAGCTCCACCAGCGCGCGGGCGACCGCGGCGGGCGCGCCCATCTCCCGCGCGCTGGCGGCCAGCGCCGCGCGGTCCTTGCGGTCGATGGCGATGCGAAGCGCCTCGGCCTGCTCCGGCGGCAGCCCGTTCAGCAGCGGCCGCACGAAGCGGATGTCGCCCAGGTTGATCTGGAACTCGCCCAGCCCCAGCGCGCGCATCTGCAGGATCACCAGCCGCAGTGCCTCCACGTCCGCCTCGGGCGACGGGTCGCCGATCAGCTCCGCGCCCAGCTGGAAGATCTCGCGCCGCCGTCCGACGGCCTCGGGCTCCTGGCGGTACACCTTCCCCGCATACGCCAGCCGCAGCGGGAGCGGCGCGTCCGCCAGCCGCGTGGCGACCACGCGGGCGATCGCCGAGGTGAAGTCCGCGCGGAGTGCCACCAGGCGCCCGTCGCGGTCCACGAAGCGGATCAGCCGCGACGCCAGCTCGGGGCCGGCGCTGCGGGTGAACACCTCCTCGTACTCGAAGGTCGGGGGGATGACCTCCTGGTAGCCGTGTGCCTCGGCCAGCGCGAACCACTCGCGCTGCACGTGGCGGCGGCGGCGCACGTCGCCGGCGAGCAGATCCAGCGAGCCCGGCGGCACCTGGGCGAGAAGGGAAGTCGGCATGGCGGCGGAAGATATCGGCGCCCCGCGGAGGGGGCAACGCGGGTTCGGCGCAAATCCGGATCGGCACCGAATTTACGGTTTCGGCACAACGCTTGCTTTATCCCCCGGCGAGAAGGTGCAGTACCCGAATTCACCCTTGAGGGGAGGCACTTGTGGACATCATCCTGATCATCGCCATCGTGCTGCTGCTGCTCGGCCTGCTTGGCGTCGGCGGCGTGATCGCGGCGCTGAAGAGCGTTGCCTGGATCCTGCTGATCATCGCCGTGATCGTGATCGCCTGGCGCATCATCGCCGGCCGCCGCCCCGTCGCGTAAGCACGGGCCGGACCGATCAGCAGACACTCGCGGGGGCCCCAACCGGGGCCCCCGCGGTGTGTTTATCCCCCGTCCGGTGCATGCCACCTCGCTTACCCCCAATGAATTGGGGGGCTACAACCGCACAAAGTCGCTGCGCGACTGCTGGCGGGCATCCCCGCTAGGGGGAAGCATCTCTGCATCCAGATCGCAAGAACACCAAGGCCCGAGCCAAGCCATCCCCCGCACACCAATGCTGCCCAGCAGTCCCGCAGGGACTTTGTGCTTTTGTAGCCCCCCAATTCCATTGGGGGTTGCCGGGGATCATCCCGCCTCCGCCAGCCGCGCGAACACCTCCCCAACCTCCGCTGGCGCGTGGAGATACGACGACGCGGCGCTCTCTTCCGGCACCTGCTCGGCGATGAGGACGCCCTCGCCGGCATCGGCGTCTCGCAAGGCGCGGAAGGCATCCTCGTCGGTGCGGTCGTCGCCGAAGTAGAGGACGGGCGCGCCGGCGGGGGGGTGCATCTGCTCCAGCAGGAAAAGCACAGCCTTTCCCTTGTTCCAATCCACGTTCGGCCGCACCTCGATCACCTGCTTTCCTTCCGTCAGGTGCACGCCGGGGAGGGGGTCCACCACGCGGCGGATGATCTCGTGCAGCTCCCCCAGCCGCTCGCGCGGGGCCAGGCGGAAGTGCACCGACAGCGTCAGCTCCTTGTCCTCCACGAATGCGCCGGGGATGCCGGCGATGGCGTCGCGCAGCTCGCGGGCGGCGCGCTCCAGAACCGGGCGAGCGGCGGCCGCTTCGGGGTGGATGCGGTCGATCCCCGGGCCGTGGATCTCCATGCCGTGGTTTCCCGCGTAGGCGATGCCGGGGATGGCCGCACGCTCGCGCACGTCCGCCTCCCCGCGCCCGCTGACCACGGCCACCTCCACGCCCGGCATGGCCATCAGCCGCTCCAGCGCGCGGCGCGTGAAGTCCGGCATCGCCGCCAGCTCGGGGCGGTCCACGATCGGCGCCAGCGTGCCGTCGAAGTCCAGCAGCAGCACCAGCCTGCCGGTGCGGCGCCACGCCTCGGCCCACCCCGCGACCCGCTCCAGCGCATGAGGAAGCATCGTCATCCAGCGAATCGGGAGATGGAGATCGCGCGGCCGGTTGCCCCCCGCCGCGCCCGCCGGTACGTTCCGCGCCGAAGGTAGGGGATCGGCCCCGGAGCCGCATCCCCCAACACTTTCGCAGTCTCGCACCTTCGTACTTTCGCACCCGGTTCCTGATGTCCTGGCTCGACTCCATCCGCTTCGACGACCGCGGCCTGGTGCCCGTGGTGGCGCAGGACGCGCGCACCGGCGAGGTGCTGATGCTCGCCTGGGCCAACGCCGAGGCGCTGCGGCTGACGCGCGAGACCGGCCGCGCGCACTACTGGAGCCGGTCGCGCGGCGAGCTGTGGAAGAAGGGCGAGACGAGCGGAAACGCCCAGGAGGTGGACGAGGTGCGCGTGGACTGCGACGCCGACGCCGTGCTCTACCGCGTCCGGCAGACGGGCCCCGCCTGCCACACCGGCGAGCGCAGCTGCTTCTTCCGCGCGGTGGACGGAGAGGAGCTGCGGCAGGGGGATGATTCGCGCCCGGTGCTCGCCCGCGTCGAGGAGATCGTGGCCGCGCGGGACGTGGAGCGGCCGGAGGGATCGTACACCACTTACCTGTTCGCGCAGGGGATCGACAAGATCCTGAAGAAAGTGGGCGAAGAGGCCACCGAAACCATCATCGCCGCCAAGAACGACGGCACCGAGCAGCTGCGCAGCGAGTCCGCCGACCTGCTCTACCATCTCCTGGTGCTCTGGCGCGCGAAGGGCCTCCCCCTCGACGACCTGTGGTCCGAGTTCGACCGCCGCTTCGGCCAGCAGCCGCGCGAGGGATCGGCCGACCCGGCATCGCGCAGATCTTCCGAAGTCGGCTGAGCCCCGGCATCCCTGAATCTCACGCGGCGTGAGATCTGGGGTCGTCGGTCCCGCGAAAATACGGATGACCCTCGCCAAGACCGGACGAGGGTCGTTTCGTACTTCAGTACTCCGTACTTTTGTACTTCGTTCAGACGGTCGCCGCCACCTTCACCCCCGAGAACGCGCCGTCGAGGATCATCTCCTCCTCGCCGGGGTCGTTCCAGCCGCCGCCCACCGGCTCGCCCCACTCCACGCCGTGCGACCCGCCCACCGTGTACGGCTGCATCCAGAACAGCCGCGTCCCGTAGCGGCAGCGCGCCTCGGCGATCAGCACCGGGCCGTCCCCGTTCTCGGCGTCGAAGGCCAGGAGCAGGCAGTCCGGCTTCTTGCTGGCGGCGAACCTGGCGATCGCCCCCGAGAGCACCTCGGGCGACATGCCCCCGAAGCCGTCGGGGATGGGGATGGTGAGGGTGCGGAACTCCGGGGTGGCGTGCCCCGGCCGCTCGTGGACGCTGCGGATCCTCGGGGGCGTGTCCGAGTCGTCCATTCGGGCGCGGGCGATGTCTTCGCGGACTTCGTCCAGAAAGCGCGTGGCGAACGCCAGCACGCGCTCCATCTGGTGGATCCTGCTTCGCGGCACTGCGTCTTCTCCCTGCATCCCTGCCCCATGCACGCCGTGGCGGATTCGGCCCGCCGCGGATGCGGCCTGCCGATCCCCCGGCCCGGTGCGGAGGTATGCATATCGGCGGCCATGAGCGCTCGCTCACCGCGCCATGCACGCATCGTTCCCAAACGTTTCCGTCGGGATACACGCATCATCCTCAATGATTTAGGGAGATTCGAGGCAAACTGCAGTTTTCCTCCGACAACGTTCGGCGTTGCGAAACAGATGTCGGAACCCAGCCGGGGAGGATCGGGCGCCGTGCGGCACCCGCGATCAGGGGAAGAAGATGGGATGGGCGATGCGGAACGATCACCCCTTCCGCCGGGCCGCCTCCTCGACGGCGCGGCGGTGGCGTGGCCAGACGGCGGTGGCGAAGCGGAGGAAGTTGGCGCGCTCGGGGGGGAGGTCGGCGAGCCACGCCCACGCGGCGAGCGAGCCCTTGCGCGTGTTGCACGCCTTGCAGGCGGTGACGAGGTTCCCCTCGGAGTTGTCGCCGCCGCGCATGCGGGGCTGCACGTGGTCCAGCGACAGCTGCTCCGGCGGATACAGGCCCGCGCAGTACACGCACCGGTACTCGTCGCGCGCGAAGATCCGGTCCCGCAGCGAAAGATCGGCCGCGTCCATCACGGTTGCTCCATCACGCCTGCTTCATCATCCATCTGCCGAGGCATCGGCTCGCCCTCACCATACCGGGCGAATAAATTCGCGGCAACAACTGCACAAAGTCCGCCTTCGCGCAATACCGTTCACTTAGATCTCCACGCGTGCTATATTGTCTCCGACCCCGAGCCGAGGAGACGCCATGGCACGCTCGAAGAAAGTACGGCAGGAAGGCGACCGCCTGACAGACCTGATGAACATCGGGGTGCTGACGACGCGGTTCCCGCTGGAGGTCGTGCGCGAGGTGCTGAAGGAGACGGGACGCGAGAGCCAGCGGGAGCGCGCGCTGCCGGCGCACGTGCTGATGTACTACGTGATCGCGCTGGGGCTCTTCCGCCCGCAGGACACGCGCGAGGTGCTGCGTGTGCTGCAGGAGGGGCTGAAGGCGATCTTCGGCGGGCGGCGCGAGATCCGGACGGCGGGCAAGGCCGCGATCTCGCAGGCGCGCAGCCGCCTGGGCATGGAGCCGATGAAGCAGCTCTACGAGCGGGTGGTGAAACCGGTAGCGACGGAGCAGACCCGGGGCGCCTTCTACCGGGACTGGCGGGTGGTGGCGCTGGACGGGTTCACGCTGGAAGTGCCGGACACGGAGGCGAACCGGGCCGCGTTCGCACGGCCGGAGTCGCCCTCGGGCGGAGAGGCGGCGTACCCGCGCCTGCGCGGGGTGGGGCTGGTGGAGGTGGGAACGCACGTGCTCTTCGGAGCAGCGCTGGACAGCTACGAGAAGGGCGAGATCACGCTGGCGCGCGAGGTGGTGCCGCACCTGCGTCCCGGGATGCTCTGCCTGGCCGACCGCTACTTCCCCGGCTACGCGCTCTGGGAGCAGGCGGTGAAGACGGGCGCCCAGCTGGTGTGGCGGGTGCGGGAGAAGATCCGCTTCCCGATCGAGGAGATGCTGCCCGACGGCTCGTACCTGAGCCGCCTCTACCCGAAGTGGAACCGGGGGAAGCCGCAGGGCGAAGGCATCCCGGTGCGGGTGCTCGAATACGAGGTGCTGGGCAGCGAGGAGCGGGTCCGCCTGGTCACCACGATCCTCGACTGGCAGGCGGCCCCCGCGGCGGAGCTCGCGGCGCTGTATCATGAGCGGTGGGAGTTCGAGACCGCGCTGGACGAGTTCAAGACGCACCTGCGCGGCGCGCGCACGGTGCTGCGCAGCCAGACGCCGGACCTGCTGAAGCAGGAGGTCTATGGTCTGCTCCTGGCCCACTTCGCGCTGCGCGGGCTGATGCACGAGGCGGCGCTGGCGGCCGGCCGGGACCCGGACCGGATCTCCTTCACCCACACGGTGAACGTGGTCCGCCGGACCCTGCCGCGATTCGCGGCCCTTCCCCCCTCGGGCATGGCGAAGGGCACACGCGGCCGTGGTGCGGGAGATCCTGGAGGTGGACGTCGGCGAAAGGCGGCACCGGACAGCCAAGCGTGGGGTGAAGCGCAAGCAGAGCCCGTATCCAGTCCGGAGGCGAACTGAGCCGTCCAGGAAGGTAGAAGCGCCCGTGCTGCTGATCCTTAACTGAACGGTATTGCGCCTTCGCGGACTCCCACGGAACCATCCTCGCAATCCGGCTGGCGCCGTCGCCCGAATAACTCCAGCCGCATGGGCTTCGTCTCGCCACACCAATGCCGCGGCCGCAGTCGCGCAGCGACTTTGTGCAGTTGTTGCCGCGAATTCATTCGCCTTCAAAGCCTCTCTCGCGCGAAGAATTCAGTCATCCCCGAGCACTTAGGACTTAGGACTTAGGACTTAGGACTTAGGACTTAGGACTTAGGACTCAGCACTCAGCACTCAGCACTCAGCACTCAGCACTCAGCACTCAGCACTCAGCACTCAGCACTCAGCACTCAGCACTCATTCCCGCTCCACCACATACCCCGCCTCCCCCAGCTTCCGCGCGATGTCCTCGACGTGGTCCGGGCCGCGCGTTTCCAGCGTGAGCGCGACCTCGGCCTCGGTCACCCAGATCTCGCCGTGGCCGCGGCGGT
Organism: Longimicrobium sp.; assembly: GCF_035474595.1. Classification (NCBI taxonomy): domain Bacteria; kingdom Pseudomonadati; phylum Gemmatimonadota; class Longimicrobiia; order Longimicrobiales; family Longimicrobiaceae; genus Longimicrobium; species Longimicrobium sp. The sequence goes on along the minus strand of NZ_DATIND010000107.1, from coordinate 58,095 downwards.
GCTCCAGCGAGACGATGTTCGCGCCGCTCTCGGCCAGGCACGCGGTCAGCGTGGCCAGCGTTCCCGGGCGGTCCTTCACGCGCACGTTCATCCGCGCCATCCGCCCGTCCTTCACCAGCCCGCGCTCGATGATGCGCGAGATCAGCGTCACGTCCACGTTCCCGCCGGAAAGGAGCATCACCACGTTCTTCCCCACCAGCCCGCCCAGGTGCCCGTACACCGCGGCGGCGACGGACGCCGCCGCCGCGGGCTCGGCCACCGTCTTCTCGCGCTCCAGCAGCAGCAGCACCGCCGAGGCGATCTCCTCCTCGTCCACCGCCACCAGCTCGTCCACGTACTTCTCGATCAGCCCGAAGGTGTTCTCGCCCACGATGCGCACCGCGATCCCGTCGGCGATCGTCTCCGCCGGCGGAATGGTCACCCGCGCGTGCGCCTCGCGCGCCCGGAGCGCCGCCGGGAGCACGGCCGACTCCACGCCCACCACGCGCACCCCGGGGCGCATCTCCTTGATCGCCATCGCGATTCCCGAGATCAGCCCGCCGCCGCCCACGGGCACCACCACCACGTCCATCTCCGGGCACTGCTCCAGCAGCTCCAGCCCGATCGTTCCCTGCCCCGCGATCACCGGGTCCATGTCGAAGGGGTGGATCAGCGCCTGCCCCTCGCGCGCGCGGATCTCCATCGCCATGGCCATCGCCTCGTCGTACACGCTGCCGTGCAGCACCACGCGCGCGCCGTAGCGCTCGGTGTTCGACACCTTGATCAGCGGCGTGCGCTCGGGCATCACGATGGTGGCGGGGATCCCCAGCCGCCGCGCGTGGAAGGCCACTCCCTGCGCGTGGTTCCCGGCGCTGGCGGCGATCACCCCGCGCCGCATCTCGTCGGGCGGCAGCGAGAGCATGGTGTTCAGCGCGCCGCGCTCCTTGAACGAGCCGGTGCGCTGCAGGTTCTCGAACTTGAAGAACGCCTTCCCCCCGAACATCTCGCCGAACGCCTCGCTGGGCGTGCAGGGGGTCAGCACCAGGCGCCCCGCGATGCGTTCGCGGGCGGCGCGGATGTCGTCCAGTCGCAGCATTGGCGCGGAAAAAACGGGTGGCGGAAAGTTGCCGGATCGTACGTGAGGTGATAACCTCTCCGCTCGCCGCGGGCAAGCCGCCGCGGGAGTGGACGACGCCATCCGCACGTGCCGTGACCGACCCCCGCATCCAGGCGCTGGAAGCCGCCCTGGCCTCGCACCCGCCCTTCCGCGCGCCGCCGGACGCGGCCTCGTCGCGGGCGGCCGTGGCGCTGCTGCTGCGGGTCGCAGGCGGCGGGCTGGAGCTGCTGCTCATCCGCCGCGCCGAGCGCGAGGGCGACCCCTGGTCCGGCCACATGGCGCTCCCCGGCGGCCGCCACCAGGCCGGCGACGCCGACATGCGGGCCACCGCCGCGCGCGAGACGCTCGAGGAGGTGGCCATCGACGTCGCCGGCGGCGGGCGGCTGCTGGGCGAGCTGGACGAGCTGGCGCCCCGCTCGGCGCGCATCCCCAGCATCGTCGTCTCCCCCTTCGTCTTCCACGTCCCCTCCGGCGCGCAGGCGCACCCGAACCACGAAGTGCAGGAGGCGGTGTGGGTGGCCGTGGACGAGCTGCTGCACCCGGGCGCGGCCACGGAGTACCTGCACGAGCTGGCCGAGGGGAGCACGCTGGCCTTCCCCGCGTTCGACGCGCGCGGGTACGTGGTGTGGGGGATGACGCACCGCATCCTCACCGGTTTTCTGGAGCTGTACGCCCAGGCGGTGACACCGTAAGGCATCAGGCGAGCGGACGCTGGCGTATTTCGGCCGGTGGGTTGCGCGGACGACGTCCAGGTGGGACATTGCGGACGCCGCGAAGTACATGCAGTAAATGGCAGCTTCTCCACCGCCAGCCCGTTGCCCCGGCGGGCCGGAATGATGCATGGACGCGCGCCGGACACCGTTCGGGCGCCGTTCCTCTCCCTTGAGCCTTGCCGCTGGAACCGATGGCCACGGAAGCCGTTACCCTGAAGCTCACCGCGCGCCAGGCCGAGGCGCTGCGCGCGCTGGCGGCGCTCGAGGAGCTGCCGCCCGAAGTCTACGCCGCCGAGGTGCTGGTGAAGCATCTCTATCACGCGTACACTCCACAGGTTGCCGCGCGCGCCGCCGGGCTCCCCCCGGCCGGCCCGGCGTGAGCGCCCCGGCCTTCATCCCTCACCGTTTCATCCGATGCAGACCAGCTCGTACGAGTTCCTGAAGCGCCTTCTGGACGCCCCCGGCCCATCGGGGTTCGAGACCGCGGCCGCCCGCGTCTGGCGCGGCGAGGCCGAGCAGTTCGCCGACTCGGTGGACGTGGACGTGGCCGGCAACAGCGCCGCCTCGCTGGGCGGCGGCGCGCCGCGCGTGATGCTGGCCGGCCACATCGACGAGATCGGCGTGATGGTCACGCACGTGGACGACGACGGCTTCCTGTACGTGGACGGCATCGGGGGATGGGACCCGCAGGTGCTGATCGGGCAGCGCATCCGCTTCCTCACCCGCAAGGGCCACGTCGTCGGTGTCGTGGGGAAGAAGCCGATCCACCTGATGAAGCCGGAAGAGAAGGAGAAGGCGGCCAAGCTGCAGGACCTGTGGGTGGACGTGGGCGCGGCCGACCGCGCGGCGGCGCTGGAGCGCGGCATCCGCGTGGGCGACCCCGGCGTGGTGGACTGCGCCTTCCTGGAGCTGGGCGGCGGGCTCTTCGCCTCGCGCGCGGTGGACAACCGCATCGGCGCCTTCGTGGTGCTGGAGGTGCTGCGCGCGCTGTCGCAGGAGCGCCCCGCGGCCGAGGTGATCGCGGTGGCCACCACGCAGGAGGAGATCGGCTATCACGGCGGCGGCGCGCGTGCCCGGGCCTTCGCGCTGGACCCGCAGATCGGCATCGCGGTGGACCTCACCTTCAGCTCCGACGCGCCGGGGATCGAGAAGAAGCAGGTGGGCGAGCACAAGCTGGGGAGCGGCCCCGTCCTCTCCCGCGGCTCGGCCATCCACCCGCTGGTGTTCGAGCGCCTCGCCGAGACGGCGGAGCGCGAGGGGATCCCCTACACCATCCAGGCCAGCCCGCGCTTCACCTCCACCGACGCCGACGCCATCTACCTGCAGCGCAGCGGCGTGGCCACGGCGGTGGTCTCCATCCCCAACCGCTACATGCACTCGCCCAACGAGGTCGTGTCGACCGAAGACATCGACGCCACCATCCGCCTGCTGGCCGCCTTCTGCCGCGGCCTGGGCGAGGGCGACGACTTCATCCCCCGGTAGTTTTCCCAGCATCGCGGGATCTCACGCGGAGACGCGGAGGCGCGGAGGACTTCGGTGAGCTCTCCGCGTTTCCGCGTCTTTCGCGTGGCTGAGCCTTTGGGATTGGAGCACGCGATTGCCGCGGGCGCGCGGCGACTCTAGCTTCGGGCGCCATGAGAACGGTTGACGAGATCGTGATGCGCGGCCCGCCGGAGCGCTGCTTCCGCTTCGGGGCGGACGTGGAGCGCTGGCCGGAGTGGCTGCCCCACTACCGCTGGGTGCGCTTCCAGCGCAGGGACGGCTTCGGCACCGGGCTGGTGGAGATGGCGGCGCGGCGGATGTTCGGCCCGCTGTCGTATCCCGTCTGGTGGGTTTCGGAGATGACGATCGACGAGCGCCGCCCCGCCGTGCTCTACCGCCACGTGCGGGGGATCACCACGGGGATGGACGTCGTCTGGAGCTTCGAGGACCGCGGCGACGGGACCACGTTCGTGCGCATCGTGCACGAGTGGGAGGACGGCCCGCGCTGGCCCCTTCCCCGCTTCCTGCGCCGCCTGATCGCCAGTCTCGTGATCGGCCCCGTCTTCATCTCCGCCGTCGCCTCGCGCACCCTGGCGGGGATCAAGCGCGCGGTGGAGGCGAGCGGGGATTAGCCGGCGGCCCGCCTCGGGAAGGCGAATCCGAATCCATTCGCCCGGCCAGAGCGGCGGCCGGGCGAGCTTCACCGCAGACCGATCAAACCCCGGGAGCACATCCCCTTGTCCGACGAACGCACCGGAACCGTCGCCGTCATCGGCGCGGGCACCATGGGCCACGGGATCGCGCAGGTCAGCGCGATGGCGGGCTACGACGTGGTCCTCTACGATCCGCAGCCGCTCGCCGTGGAGAAGGGGCTGGCGAAGATCGGCGACAACCTCGCCAGGGGCGTGGAGCGCGGAAAGGTCGCCGAGGGCGATGCCGACGCCTGCCGCGCGCGCCTGAAGCCCGCGGACGCGCTGAAGGACGCCGTGGCCGATGCGTGGCTGGTGATCGAGGCCGCGCCGGAGCAGATGGAGATCAAGGAGCGCGTCTTCGCCGACGTGTACGGGCTGGCTCCGGAGGGGGCGATCCTGGCCAGCAACACCTCGTCGCTCTCGGTCACGCGCATCGCCGCGGCCACGGGTGCGCCGGAGCGGGTGATCGGGCTGCACTTCTTCAACCCCGTGCACATCATGAAGCTGCTGGAGGTGGTGCGCGGGAGCGAGACCTCGCAGCCCGTGGTGGACGCGGCGCTGGAGTACGCCCGCCGCATCGGCAAGGAGCCGATCGTGGTCACCGACACGCCGGGGTTCGCCAGCAGCCGCCTGGGCGTGGTCCTGGGCCTCGAGGCCATGCGCATGGTCGAGCAGGGCGTCGCCACGCCGCAGGACATCGACCGGGCGATGGAGCTGGGCTACAACCACCCCATGGGCCCGCTGAAGCTCACCGACGTGGTGGGCCTGGACGTGCGCCTGGGCATCGCCGAGTACCTGCACCGCGAGCTCGGCGGCGAGCAGTACCGCCCCCCCGAGCTCCTCCGCCGCATGGTCGCCGAGGGCAAGCTGGGCAAGAAGTCCGGCCAGGGCTTCTACGACTGGTGATTCGGGAAGATGGGGATGGGGGACAGGGAAGGGGGGATGAAGATGCATCGAACCGAACCCGTCCCCCACATCCGATGACGTCGCGTGGCGTGACGAGCCTGGCAACGCACGCACTTTCGCACTTTCGCACTCACGCACTTCCGCACTTCGTTCGATGCCCGACTTCGAAACCATCCGCCTGGACCGCGACGCCGCCGTCGCCATCCTGACCATCGACCGCCCGGAGAAGCGCAACGCGCTCAGCTCCGCCGTCCGCGCGGAGCTCATCGCCGCGCTCGACCAGCTGCGCGGCGACGACGGCGTGCGCGTGATCGTCATCACCGGCGCGGGCGACAAAGCCTTCGTCGCCGGCGCCGACATCGCCGAGTTCGCGCAGCGCACGCCGCTGGAGCAGCGCGCCGCGATGGCGGGGCGGACCGTCTTCGCCGAGATCGCCGCCCATCCCAAGCCGGTGATCGCGATGATCAACGGCTTCTGCCTGGGCGGCGGGTGCGAGCTGGCGCTGGCGTGCGACATCCGCATCGCGTCGGACGCGGCGAAGCTCGGCCAGCCGGAGATCAACCTCGGCATCATCCCCGGCGGCGGCGGCACGCAGCGGCTCCCGCGCGTGGTCGGCACCGGCCAGGCCATGCGCCTGGTCCTCTCCGGCGAGCTGATCGACGCCGCCGAGGCGCTCCGCATCGGCCTGGTCGACGTCGTCCACCCCGCCGCGGAGCTGCGCGAGCGCACGCTGGAGTTCGCGCGGAAGATGGCGGAGAAGTCGCCGGTCGCGCTGCGCATGGCCAAGTCCGCCATCCGCGCCGCCGCCGAGATGCCGCTCTCGGCCGGCGACGCGTACGAAACCGAGCTCTTCATCACCTGCTTCGGCAGCGACGACAGGCGCGAGGGGGTGGCCGCGTTCATGGAGAAGCGCCCCGCGAGCTTCACCGGGCGCTGACCGTCCGGCGTGTCACCCGGGCGCGGCGCGGAAACATCCGCGCACGCGGGGGTGTGGAAAATGCGGGCGGCGCATCCACTTGGCCTCGCTGGAGGCGCCGGAGATCCTCCCTGGCGCGTGGGAGCGCGCCCGCACCGAAGCAGCGAACCGACGTGGCGACCGAAGCCGAACGCACGGTGATTCTCCCTTCCGCCCAGCCGGACCCGCCTCCCGCGGCCGGCCCGGCGGGGTGGGACCGCCGCCTGCTCGACGTGGTGGAGCAGGCGGTGATCGTCACCGACCCCGACGGCACCATCCGCTCGTGGAACCGCTACGCCGAAACCCTCTACGGCTGGCGCGCCGCCGAGGTGATGGGCCGCAACATCCTCGACGTGACCCCCACCAGCGCCTCGCGCGAGGAGGGCGCCGAGATCATGGCGCGGCTCCGGGCGGGCGAAACCTGGTCCGGCGACTACGCCGTGCGCCGGCGCGACGGTGTCACCTTCGCGGTGCACGTCACCGATACCCCGGTGTTCGACGCGGCCGGCGAGCTGAGCGGCATCGTCGGCGTCTCGTACGACCTCACCGTGCGGCGCGACGCCGAGGAGGAGCTGCGGCGGCAGGCCGAGGACCTGGAAGACTTCTTCGAGAACGCCAGCCTGGGAATGCACTGGGTGGGCCACGACGGCACCATCCTGCGCGCCAACCGCGCCGAGCTGGAGATGCTGGGCTATCCGGCGGAAGAGTACATCGGCCGCCCCATCGCCGACTTCCACGCCGACCCCGAGGTGATCGCCGACATCCTGGCGCGCCTCACCCGCGGCGAGACGCTGCTGGACTACGAGGCGCGGCTGAAGCGCCGCGACGGCTCGCTCCGCCACGTGGTGATCAGCTCCAACGTGCGCTTCGACGGCGACGGGCGCTTCCTGCACACCCGCTGCCTCACCCGCGACGTCACCGAGCGCCGCCGCGCCGAGGAAGAGATGCGGCGGCTGAAGGACGAGGCCGAGCGCGCCAGCCGCGCCAAGAGCGACTTCCTGGCCATGATGTCGCACGAGCTGCGCACCCCGCTGAACGCCATCATCGGCTACGGCGACCTGCTCGACGGCGAGGTGGTGGGCGGCCTCAACCCCACGCAGCACCACCACCTGGGCCGCATCACCGCCAGCGCCGGGTACCTGCTGGAGCTGATCGACCAGGTGCTCGCCCTTTCGCGCATCGAGTCCGGCCGCGAGGAGATCGCCGCGCGCGACGTGGACCTGGCCGCGCTCGCGGGCGACGTCGTTTCGCTGATGCGCCCGCTGGCCGAGCGGAAGGAGCTGGCGCTGGAGGTGGACGTGCGCCCCGGCATCGGCACCGCGCGCACCGACGGCGGCAAGCTGCGCCAGATCCTGCTGAACCTGCTCTCCAACGCGGTGAAGTTCACCGACCGTGGCCGCGTCGCGCTCCGCGCCCGGCGCGAGGACGGCGCCGTGCTCTTCGCCGTGAGCGACACCGGCCCGGGGATCGCGCCGGAGCACTGGGAAACGATCTTCGCCCCGTTCACGCAGGTCGACCAGTCGCGCACGCGGCGCGAGGGCGGCTCCGGCCTGGGGCTCACCGTCAGCCGCCGCTACTCCGCCCTCCTCGGCGGCGACGTCACGGTCGAGAGCACCGTCGGCCGCGGCACCACCTTCACCCTCCGCCTCCCCGCGGAGTGACCAGGACGAGGATCACCCGGGGTACGGATTCCCGGCCTTGCGTAGACGGTCCGCAGCGCCGAGCTTTTCCGCGCCGGCGCCCTTCCATCCAACGTGCCGAGCACGCCCACCCTGCCCCACCCCGCCACCCCCGGAATCCCGACATGTCAGACCCGTTCACCATCGAGACCTTCCAGCCGCGCGTCGGAGAGCTCTTCCGCGTGATCGTGGACGAGAAGCAGGAGATGCAGACCCGCCTCTCCGAGGTCAGCCCGTGGGGCCACGAAGAGGCCGCCACCCGCAAGCGGCATCCGTTCTCGCTCGTGTTCCACGCCGCGCCCAACGCCGTGATCCCGCAGCAGATCTACCGCGTCGAGAACGCGAACATGGAGGCGTTCGACTGCTTCCTCGTTCCCATCGGCCCCGACGCCGCCGGCATGCGCTACGAGGCCGTGTTCACCTGATCGTCCTGCGGTGACGCGGAAGAGACGAAGCCGGGCGGCGCTGTGGAGCGCCGCCCGGCTTTCGTTCGTACCCTGCCACCCTCACGTGAGCCCGGCCGAAACCGGGCTCAAGCGCCGCGTCACGGAGTCGGGCACCCCGCGCCGCCCACGAACCCGCCGCCGGTCGGCACAGTGTTGGCCGCACCGCCGCTCGGGCCACCCGCGTTGTTCGCCTGCTCGAAGGCAACGACTGCCGCGTTGTCGTTGTTCGCACCCGCGTACCCGGGGAGCCTCACGGTGGTAGCCATGCGCTGCCGCAGACGGAAGTCCGTCCCCCCGAAGGCACCCGAGCCCACGAGCGAGTTTCCGCTCATCTCAAGACACACCAGGTGGGCATCACCCGTGCTCGTCCCGGCATTCAGCATGACGCCGTTCATCGGGAAGCCGGAGGTGCCCGGATTCGCCACCGTGTTCCCCGTCACCGTCGCATTCAGCGTCCCGCTCCCGCCGACGGAGGCGTTCCCGGCCGTCAGCGAGATCCCGAAGTTGTTGTACTGGCGAACCTGATTCCCGGTGATCAGGACCGTGTGCGTCCCGCCGTCCAGCGACCGCACGTCGATTCCCGAGCCCTGTGCCGAGCCCGAGTTAGCGACGGCGGCCAAGCCGATCGTGTTCCCGGAGACCGTCCCCGTGAACGTCGGCGCACCCACGCCCTTGCTCACCGAGATCGCCGTACCCGAGGCGTCGCGGATGGAGTTCCCGTTGATGTAGTAGGTGAGACCGGTACCCGCACCCGCGCCGCTGACGTCCACCGCCACGCCGCCGCTCAGCGGGTTGGGATGTGCGTTGCCGAGCGTGTTGGAGGTGAAAACCAGGTCCGAGCCCCCGCCCGCCAGCGTGAGGCGGAAGTGATCGGCGCGCGACGAGGTGAATGCGCTGTTCTGCACGGTTACGTTCACCACTGCGCCGCCGCTCGCGTTGATCGACAGCCCATCACGCCCCGTCGCCGCGGCGTTCCCCCCGAAGGTGGCGTTCGTGAACGTGATGCGGTTCAGCACACCCGAGGTGTTGGTGACGCGGAAGTTGTCTTCTACGCCTCCCGCCACGCTGGTCCCCGTCACGCTCGCCGACCCCGTGAGCCCGTCGAACGCGACCGCCGCCTCGTGCAGCACGGCGTTGCTACCGCTTACGCCGTTGATGACGGAGTTCGCCAGGGTGAAGCCCTGCACATCCACGCCGCGGATCGCGAAGTTCGACGCGTCGTTGATCTGCATCCAGCTCAGCGTCACGTTGCGCGTGTCGTTGAGGTAGACGCCGATCCCGGCGGTCGAGCCGTCCGCGCCCGTCATGTTGGCGATGGTCCCGCCCGAGCCCGCCGAGCCGGAGCCCGTCACCTGGAACCCGTTCGAGCCGGTGTTGTCCAGCACGATGCCGTTCGCGTCGTTCGCGGCCGACACGCTGCGGAAGGTGATCCCGCTCGCACCGATGGTGGTGTTCGCCACGCGAACCGCCGTCCCCGAGCTCGCCGCCACGGTGTTCCCCGCGCCGGTCACCGTCACCGTCCCGCCGCCGGTCGCGCTGAAGCCCGTGCCCGACGTGGTCGAGATCGCCAGCCCGCCGCCGCCGAAGGCGATCGTCGCGCCGGTGTTGCTCGCCAGCGTCACGCCATTGCTCGCGCCGGTCGACAGCGACTTGGAGCCGCCGGTGAAGCTGATCGTCCCCCCGGTGTTGTTCTGCACCAGGATGCCGCCGCTCGCGTCGGTGATGTCGCCCGACAGCGCCAGCGTGCCGCCCGTGCGCCCGGTCACCGACGCCGCGCGCGTGCCGCTCCCGCTGATCGAGCCGCCGTACGTCACGTCCGCGTTACCGCCGGTTACGTCCACGCCCGCGCCAGCCGCATTCGACACCACCCCCGCCGGAGCCGCCAGCGTCCCGCCGACGCCGCTTAGCCGGAGCCCGGCACCCGCGCTGTTGGAGGACGAGAGCGTGGCGAAGGACGCCGCGACCGTCCCGTTCTGCAGGTCCAGCGACGGCCCGCCCATCGCCGCGACGTTCATCGTCCCGGCCGTGAAGGTGCCGAAGCCGCTGCCGGCGATCCCCGCCCCGCTCGTCGAGTTGACGTTGAACCCCTGCGCGGTGTTGTTCTGCGCGAGCTGCAGCGTGGCGCCCGCCGACGCGTTGGTCACCGTCGGCGCGCTCCCGGCCGCCAGCAGCACCACCGTCCCGCCGTTCACCGTCGCGGTCACGTTCGCGGCGACGCCCTGCCCGGTCAGCGACTGCCCGTTCTTGAAGGTGAAGCCCGTATCGAGCCCGGAGCCGTCACCGTAGAGCAGGAAGATCGTCTCGCCCGCGGCGGAGGCACCCTCGGCCGCCGTCAGGGTGGCGAACGGCGACGCGTCGCGTCCGTCCCCCGCCGCCGCCCCGGCGCTCACGTACCACACGCGGTTCGGCACGCTCATCGTGACCGTCCCCGTCGCCGTGAGCGACCCGTCCGTCACCGTGTAGCTGAACGAGTCCGTGCCCGTGAAGCCGGCGGCGCTCAGGTAGGTGAAGCTGCCGTCCGCCGCCAGCGTCGCCGTCCCGCCGTTCGCCGTCGCCACGGTCCCCGCGACCACGCTCAGCCCGGACGGGGTCTCGGTGTCGGTGTCGTTCGCCAGCACGCCCGGCGCGGAGACGGGGATGGTCACGTTTCCGATCGCCTGGAAGGTGTCGGCGTTCGCGACGGGTGGCGTGTTGGGCTGGATCACCTTCAGCGTGGCCGTGCCCGAGGCGTAGCCGATGCTGGCGGTGATCGTCACCGTCCCTGCGTCCACCCCCGTTGCCAGGCCGGTCGCGTCGATCGTCGCGACCGCCGGGTTGGAGCTGGTCCAGGTCACGGTCGGCCCGGTCACCGGGTTCCCGTGCAGGTCCAGGAGCGTGGCGGTGAACTGCTTCGTCTCGCCCACGTTCACCGAGTCGGACGCGGGCGACACCACCACCTGCCCCACGATCCCCGTCTCGATGCGGAACTTGATCGGCAGCGTGCGGTCGTCCAGCAGCGCGATGTACTGCCCCGTGTCGACGTTGCGCAGGTCCTTGGCCGCGCCCACCACGTCCACGTCGGCATAGCCCAGCTGCACGGTGCCCACGTACACGCTGATGCGGTAGAACTTCGCCGGGTCCAGGTTGGACTGCGCGGTGTGCCAGTTGACGTTGTAGCTCTGCCCCGCCGCGTCCAGCCGCACGTTGTCGGAGCCGGTGCCGAAGGTGAAGGTGGCGATGGTGGTGGCGCATACCGTGCCGCTCAGCTCGCAGATCTCCACGCGCGGCTGCAGGGCGGCGTCGAAGGTGCCGCTGTACGACGGCTGCGAGACCATCGGGGGAAGGAAGTAGAAGCCGGGCACCTGCCCCGCGTGCGCCGCGTCCGAGATCGTCTTGCGCGGCCCGGCCTCGGGCGCGGTGGGCGACTTGGAATCGGCGGTGCAGGCCGCGACCGCCAGGATCGCCGCCAGGGTGGCGGCGCGCTTCAGTCGTAGCATGGGTGGAGTCTCCTTCACTGGATGGGACGGATCCGGGGCGAGAACGCCCCTTCCGCACCCCGCACCGGGAGAGGCGCGGCGGGGCGGCGACGATGCCCGGACGTGGCCGGGAGAGGTTGTGCTGCGGGCCGGTCGGTGCCGCCAGAGAGGCGGCAGGATCGTGAAGAGTTACAACCGGGGACGTTCTCCGCGCGGCGCCTTCGCGGCAGGAAATAGACCGTTCACGGCGCACCGGAGGCAGGGCCCGCGGAGTTGCCTTCGCGACAACGACTTGCACGGGAATCGTGCACGGGGGGCACGCCGTTCCCGGCGTTCAAATCGGGGCTTCGATGTCACGTAGTGTTGCACCACGGCGGCACTTCGTTACAAAACATCTGTCTTGCGGCCCGAACGGCGCTGTGCTGTCGCACACACCACCCACGACCTGTGACTGCCGCATCCTCTCGAGGCCAGCAGCCCACCACCACATCCGGGGGGCGTGTACGGGCGGACCCCCGTACGAATCCGCGAAAGGACTTGCATCACGCAGAAGAGAAGAGAAACAGGGAGTCCGCCTTTCTGCTCCCTCCGCTGCTCTTCGTGATTCCATCTTTCCCGATGTTGAGTCCGCCCAGGTTCGAGCGGATCCGGGATCAGGCCGGGGCCGCGGCGGGGGCGGCAGGACGCTCCATCAGGACGTACACGTCCCCGTGCTTCCCCTTCTCCACGAAGCCCAGGCGCTCGTACAGGCGCCGCGCGGGGTTGAACACCTCCACGTGAATGCTCACCGGCTTCCCCGCCGCATCGCCCTCGTCGAACACGCGGCGCAGCAGCATTGTCCCGATCCCGCCGCCCCGGTACTCCGGCACCAGGGCGATGTCGACGATGCGGATCTCGCGCTCCCACACGTCCACGTACAGGCGCCCGACGGGAACCCGGTCCACCAGGACGAGGTCGAAGCGCGCCCCCGAGTAATGCTCCTGCCACCAGCTGTGCTGCGCCCCGAACTGCTGGCGCAGGAACGCCACCTTCTGCTCGTCCGTCCAGGGCACCTGCGCCAGTTCCTCCACGCGCGTGCTGGCGTACAGAAGGAAGAGGAACGAAAGGTCGTCTTCGGTGATCGGCCGGAGCGTCACCGATCCCACGTCGATTGGCATCATGTCGGGGATGTGGAGTGGGGCGGAGAGACTTACAATTGCAGACAAAGTGTGCGCGCGGCGGCGTGAAGGGGGCGGCCCGGAGGCCGCCCCGCTCCACGATCCCTGCACCTGGGTGCTACGGACGCTGCGGGAAGATTCCCTGCAGTGCAATGCAGAAGTTCAGCGTCAGGTACGGCTGCATGTTGTTGTGCGGCAGCCCCCCGCCCGCGGGCGGCAGCGCCTGGAACGCCATGGGGGCGGTGGCCGGGCTTCCTCCCACGTAGGCGAACGCACCCGTCGAGGTGCAGAGCGCGATGTTCGGGCCCGGAACGCTGTTGTCGCCCGGCTCGATCGAGGCACGCAGCGAGTGCGTGTGGACCGGGATCTCCGACACCAGCAGGGTGATCGACTCGACACCCGACTGCTCACCCAGGATACGCTCCGAAAGGCCCTGGCCCTGGCCGGGCTGCACCGGCGTAGAGCCCTGCAGGTCGGGAAGCGCGAAGGTCGACTTCCCGTCGCCCCCGTATACCGTGCCAAGGAGGGAGAAGAGCGCGGTGTTCTGCGAGATGGGCATCAGCTGCCCATCGCAGAACGCCCACCCCGTCGGCGGGAAGTTGAACGGAAAGATGCGGATCTCCGCAACGAACTGGTCGGACATGGGGATTCCGCTCCTCTCAGGTCTGGCTCGGGAAGACCCCGAACAGGGAGATGATGAAGTTCATGCCGAGGTAGGGCTGCATGTTCTCGTGCGGCTGGCTTCCACCCGCCGGTGAGATGGCCCCGGCCGCCATGTTCACCGCCGGCGTGTCTTCGATATAGGGGTTGATGCTGGCGGGGGTCTGGGCCAGCACCGCGCCGCTCGGATTCGGCTGGTTGCCGAGAGCGGTGCTCGCGGTCAGCGGGTGCGTGTGATTGGGGATCTGCTGAACGGTCAGCGTCTCCTGCTCGGTCCCCGCCATCTCGCCGATCTGGTATGTCGTGCCGTCGGGGCCGGTACCCATGTGCATGGGCGCGCGGCTGGCCAGGTTGGGAAGATTGAACGTCTCCTCGCCATCCCCGCCGTAGGTAGTGCCGATCAACTGGAACAGAACGTCGTTCTCCGATATGGGCAGCTGCTGGCCCTCGCAGAACATCCATCCGACGGGCGCGAAGGTTCCGGCGAACATCCGGATCTCGCCCACGTAAGGCTGTGCCATTGGGGTTTGTCTCCGGTCAGTTCTGGGAGGGGAAGATGCCCTGGAGCGCGATGATGAAGTTCAGCACCAGGTACGGCATCATGTTGTTGTGGGGCTGGCTCCCGCCCACGCTGGTGACCGAGCCCTGGTTCATGGTCGTGAGGCTCGTGGCTTGGCCGTACATGTTGTTGACCGCCCCGAGGTAGGCATTCGTCGGGTTCGCGATCGCCCCGTTCTGATCCGTGGCCATCAGGGCGTGCATGTGCGTGGCGAGCTGCTGGATGTTGACCGTGACGCTGGTGCTCCCCGCGGCTTCTCCCAGCGTGTGGCCGCTACCCATGTGGATGGGAAGCCTTCCCCGCAGATTGGGCAACGCGAACGTTGTCTGTCCGTTGCCGCCGTACGTGGTCCCGAGGAGGGCGAACAGCGCCTGGTTCTGATTGATCGGCAAAAACTGGCCGTTACAGAGCGCCCATCCCTTGGGTGGAAAGTTGAACGAGACGATCTTGATCTCGCTCAGGAAGGGTTCCGACATGACGCCTCCTGCGTGGGGTGGATGGAGGTACTACATCGAGATCCTGCGGGCCCAGCAACCGGACGCCCACTCCCGGGGGGGGGGAGTGGGCGTCCGGATCTGCCCGCGTCACGCAGGCGGGCAGGTGCTCTGGAAGGCGTTGGTGCTGGTGGCGTTCACCGCGGTTCCACCCGCAGGCACGGTGATCGTGTTCTTGCTGTTCAGGAAGGTGTTGGGGTCGCTCGACGCGCCGGCGAGCCCCAAGCCCGGAAGCGCCGTCTTGGTAAGGAAGCGTCCGAAGATCCGCAATTCGACGCCACCGTTGGTGCCCGTCTGGTTGATCACGTTGGAGGCCACGTCCAGGCAGCTCTTCCCGGTGTCACCCGTCACGTTGCCCAGTTCGAACCGGATCCCGCTCGTCGGGAAGAGGCCCGTCGCCGCGTTCGGCGACGGCTCCGCCACATTGTTGCTCTTCACCGACGCGTTCAGGTAGCTCGCCGTCGCCCCGCGGTTCACGATCCGCAGCCCGTAGTTCGTGAACTGCCGGACCGTGTTCCCGGTGATCGTCGTCGTGTGCGTCGCCGTCTCGGTGGTGCTCACCAGCCCCACGAAGATCGCCGAGCCCCCCGATGAGCCCGAGTTCGACACGCCTGCGGTGCCCACGGTATTGTTCGTGATGCTGCCCGTCATCGCGCCCGTGCCGCCCGCGCCGCGGTCCACCTCGATCCCCGACCCGCCAGCGCCGTTTACGGAGTTGGCCGTCACCGAGTAGGTCACCGCGCCGGTGCTCGCGTGCGCCACGTAGATCCCGAAGTCGCTTCCCAGCTTGTTCGGGTGCGTGTTCGTCAGCGTGTTCCCGCTGATCAGCACGTCGCCCGACGAGCTCTCGTTCATCACGTACGAGATGTTGTTCGCCCGAGACCCGGTGAACCGGCTGTTCTGCACCGTGGCGTTCACCACCGCCGAGCTGAACCCGGCGATGTTCACCCCGTCGTTACCGCTCGTCCCGTTGAACCCCACGGTGTCGCTCGTCATGACAAGGCGGTTCAGCGTCCCGGTGTTGTTCACCACCCGCACGTTGTCCTCGAACCCGCCGTCCACGTAGCTGTTCGTGATCGAGGCCGAGCCCAGCAGGTTGTCGAACGACACGCTCCCGTCGTCCGTCGCCGTGCTCGACCCGTTCGTGCCGGTGATCCGCGTCTTGTTCATCGTGAAGCCCGTCACCGACGAACCATAGATCGCGTGGTTGCCGTGATTGTTCAGCGCCATCCAGCTCAGGCTCACGTTCTGCGCGTTGCTCAGGTAGATCCCGTTCCCCGCCACCGCGCCGTCGGCGCCCGTGGTGTTGGAGATCGTTCCGCCCGAACCCGTGGTGCCGCTCCCGCTCACCGTCAGCCCGCCCGCGCCGGTGCTGCTCAGCACGATCCCGTTGCTGCCGCCGTTCGCGCTGATGCTGCGGAAGTTCAGACCCGTGCCGCCGATCGTGGTGCCGCTCACGTTCAGCGCGATGCCGCCCGTGGAGCTGATCGAGTTGTGCGTCCCGGCGATCGTCAGGGTCCCGCCGCCAGTCGCGCTGATGCCGTTGCCGCTGCCGGTAGTGACCTTCACCGAGTCCACGAAGCTCACCGTGCCCGTCACGCTCGACATGTTGACGCCCGCGCCGGACCCGGTGCTCAGCACCACGCTCGGGCTGCTGAACGTCACCGGCCCGCTCACGCTCGACAGGTTGATCGCGGTCCCCGACCCCGTCGTCAGCGCGATGCTCGGGCCCGTGAAGCTCGCCGATCCGCCCGTCATCCCGCTCAGGTTGATCCCCGTCCCGGCCCCGTTCGTCTTCGAGATCGCGCCGGGGAAGTTGAACGTCGGGTTGCTTCCGCTGATGCTCACCGCCGCGCCCGTCGGGTTGGTGATCGCGCTCGCCGTCCCGCCGTTGATCGTCAGCGTGCCGCCGACGTTCGTCAGCGCGATACCGCTGCTCGTGCTGTTGGTCGATCTCACCGAGTCCAGCACGGCCGCACCGGTACCGCCGATTCCCACCACGGTGCCGCCGGTGATGTCGAGCGCTGGGCCGCCGGTTGCGTTGATCGCCAGTTCGCCCAGCGAGAGCGTGCCGATACTGGCACCGGTAAGGCCGAAGCCGGACGCGTTCACCACGCGGAAGCCACGCAGCGTGTTGCCGTTCCCGAGCGTCAGCCCGCCTACCTGCGGCGCCACGCCCATCGGCAGAAGCGTCAGCGACTGGCCGTTGATCGTGGCCGTGAAGGGGGCCGTGTGCCCTTGGCCACGCAGTGTCTGGCCGTTCTTGAGCGTGCCGCCCGTGGTCAGGCCGCCGCCGGTGTGCACCAGGATCGTGTCGTTCAACCCCGCCACCGCCTCGGCGGCCGAGATCGAAGTGAACGGACGGAAGTCGCGGCCGTCGGCGGCGCCCGCCGCCCCCGCGTACGACTGGTCGACGTGCCACACCTTGCCGATGAAGGCGAACTTCAGCCAGCCGCTGGCAGACACGTGCCCGTCGTTGATCGTGTACTGCACGCTGTCGCGGCCGGTCACGCCGGCAGCGGGGACGAAAGTCGCCGCGCCCGCCGCGGTGATGATCACACGCCCGTTACGGGCAGTGGTCAGTGAGTCCAGCGTCGTGACCGTCAGCGAGCCGCCGTTGATCGTGACGTCGTTCGCAAGAACGTTTGGAACGAAGCTGCTGGGCAGCAACTGGTTCCCCATCGCCTGTGACAGGTCCGTGGCGGCAACCGGCGGGATATACGCCGTGAAGGTGTCCGGCGCAGCGGTGCCCACCGCCGCAGCGGCCTGGAGCTGGTTCGTCGTGGGCCCGGAGCCCAGCGTCCAGCTCCCCACCGCTGCTTTCCCGAAGGCATCAGTCGTGGGAGAAGCTACCGTGGTGCTTCCACCTCCGCCGATTACGGTGAAGTTGATGGTGGCGCCCGGAACATCGTTGTTGAATGCGTCGGTCACGTGCACCGCCGGCGGAATCGCCACCGGCGAGCCTGCGGTGCCGGTCTGCAAGTCGCCCGCGGTCTTCTCGATGTTCGCCGGATCGCCTGGCCGCCCGGTTGCCGTAAAGGTCAGCGTGCTGAGGCCCGCCGACGTGGCATTCACCGTGTTGGCTCCGGCGGTAGTGCCGACGGTCCAGCTCCCCACCGTTGCGATACCGGAGGCGTTCGTGGTCTGGCTGCCGCCCGTCACGCTCCCGCCACCCGAAGCCACCGCGAAGGTGACGCCCACACCGGGCACAGGATTGCCGTAGGTATCGGTGACCAGCACCGAGGGGAGCGAATCGGCGTGCACGCCGGTGTTCACGACCGCGCTCGCGTTGTCGTGCCCGGGCACCTTGGCCATGCTGGCCGGCGCACCATGCTTCACGGTGGAAGTGAAGGTCACGTCCGTGAGCCCGGGTGACGATGCGATCACATTATACACGCCCGCGGTATGCACGAGCGTCCACCCCGTAACCGACGCTTCGCCCGCGGCATCGGTGCTGTCGATCACAAACGACCCCGTGCTGGATCCATTGGCAAGGGACCCGCTGTCGGGCGAAAGCGTGAAGGTAACCGCTACGTTCGGTACGGGGTGCCCTCCGCTGTCCGTGACCTTGACAGTGGGAAGGGAGTCCGCCGGGACGTTGTTCCCTGCGACGACGGTGGTGCTGTCATGGCCGGGCTTCTTGATCATGCTGGCCGGCGCGCCCGCGGTCACGACGATCTCCACGCGGCCCGTGCGCGACCCGCTGGTGGCGGTGACGGTGTCCACGCCCGGAGCACCGGCGGTCACCAGCCCGGTGGACGCGTTCACCGTGGCGGCGCCGTGGCCGGTGATGGACCAGGTCACGGCCTGGCCGGTCACCACGTGCCCGAGGTGGTTGCGAACGGTGTCCTCGAGCTGGAGCGTGGCCCCCGCCGCGAGCGTGTTCGTGGGAACCAGGTAGGGGCTCGGCGCGTGCGTGGGCGGGTAGATGTCGACCCACCCCGACGGGAACTGCAGCTTCGCGTCTACGTAGAGCAGGAACTGGAAGTGCGTGACCGAATCCGGGATCTTGAAGAACCAGCGCCGCACCGGCGTGGTGGCCGAGTCGGCCAGGAGCCCGGGATAGCTGTAGTACGTCTGGTTGCTCGCCGTGAAGGTGCCGATCCCGGCGCTGTCGACCGTGATCTGCCCGGTCCCGGCGTCGGCGGTGGGGGGCGTGAAGAAGAAGACGTGGATCGAGTCCGCGGTCAGCCCGTCCTCCGTCCCCAGCTTCTGCGGGACGAGGTTCTTCAGCGTGACGTCGAAGCTGAAGTCGTAGGTCGAGCCGTTGAGCGTCGAGGCGATGTTCGACGAGGCGATCTCCACGTTCTCGTGCTGGCCGCCGATGGTCGCTCCGCGCACGTTGCCGTTTTTCGGAGCCTCGCAGGTGACGGTGCGGGCGCGGACGTCGGCGCCGCAGA
Source organism: Longimicrobium sp. (assembly GCF_035474595.1). Taxonomy (NCBI): domain Bacteria; kingdom Pseudomonadati; phylum Gemmatimonadota; class Longimicrobiia; order Longimicrobiales; family Longimicrobiaceae; genus Longimicrobium; species Longimicrobium sp. Next base: position 39,401 of record NZ_DATIND010000107.1, on the reverse strand, counting down.
CGAAGGCGGCGAGCCCGTCGGGGTTCGGCACCGTGGTTATGGGCGTGCCCACCGGGAAGCGCTTCGCGTTTTCGCGGCCGGCGGCGTAGGCGTTGATGATCGCGGCGTCGGCCGCGGTCACGCGGCCGTCGCCGTTCACGTCGCCGCGCGCGGCCACGTCGATGCCGGCGGGGACCGTGCGGCCCACCAGGTAGTCGGCGACGATGCGGGCGTCGGCCGCGGTCACGCGGCCGTCGCCGTCCACGTCGCCGCGCACCGGCTGGCCGCCGGTCTGCGCGGAAAGGCCCGGGGCGGTGGCCAGAACGGCCGCGCCCAGGACCAGCAGGAATCTGCTCAGGTTGCGAAGCATGGGAGTACTTGTCCGCTATGGGTGGCGCGCGGCCCGTGAGGCCACGCGCTGAAGGAAGGCGAAGGAGCTACCGCTGCTGGAAGAGGAGAGTCCCGTTCTTCACCTGCGCGGTCACGTCGGCGAACTCGGCCGCCTCGGTGACTTCCTCGAAGGTGACGTTGAACGCCTCGCGGGTGACCGCCCCCTTGGCGGTGAACTGCAGCCGCAGCATCGACGCGCCGGCGGTGCCGTCGAGCGCCGTGCCCATGAAGCGCACGTGCCCCGGGCTCACCTCGTTGGCGGCGCCGTCGACCCCCTCGGGGAGCGTGGCGCTCTTCAGCGTGAGCGTCTCGGGGTTGAACACCACCTCGCCCTGGTAGCTGGCGAAGCTCAGCCCGCCGGGCACCTGGCGCAGCGACAGGTCGGCGCTCGTGGTGCCGTGGCTGGTGGAAACCGCGATCGACGGGTACAGCCCCGCGCCGCTGTCGGTGGGAAGCCCGCCGCCATTGGGATCCTTGGCATCCTTGCAGGCGCCGGCGAACGCCACGACGGCGGCCGCGGTCACCAGCAGGCGGATGCGGCTTCGCTTGTTGCCCATTGAACTTCTCACTGCAAGAGTGGATGCGTCCCCGGTTGCGCGCACCGGGAAGGGAGCCGTGTGGGGACCGCCGGAAAGACAAAGGGGCGAGATCCGGAGGACTTCTCCCGGACCCGCGAGTCGGTTGGCCTGCTCGCGCACCCTTTTCCGGTGGCGATTCGCCCTGTTCGCAGCCGCAAGGAAGGGCTGCGCGGTGCCGTGGGCGGGCACCGCAAGGGACGTGACCACAACATTATACCTACGTTTGTCATCTGCCACAAGTCACGGGTGCAGATCGCACGAATGGGCGCAAGTCGCTGGGGCGGCCGCTCACCTCTGCCGCTCGTTATTCCCGCGCGGTTCCTGACGGCACGCCGGACAGGGCACGGGGCGAGCCACGCCCGGCGATTCCGCGCAACTGACGGCCTCATGGCAGGTTATCGCTCGGGCGGGTGCAGCCGGGGCGCATCGGCCTGCTACGAATCGATACAACCGTTGCGCCGTTTCAGCGTGGAGAGATTCGTGTAGCAGAACGGATTCGGCCATTCTCGCATGGGCGGAAGATTCGTCTACCGCGGGCCTCGGACGCACGCGAGGCGCCCCGACGCGGGCCTGGGTCGAGCTCCGCGGGACGCGATCGGGACAAGGATGTCCCAACCCGGAGAGCGACCTCGCGGTTGCGTGAGGGATGCGCGCCCGAAGGGCCGGGACGGCGCCGCGCGCGAGCAGAAACGAGGGAGACGCGAGAATGTCGGGCGCGGCGGTGGCCCGGCGCGGTTGGCAACAATGGTAACGTTGCCTACCGCGCGCGCAGCCCGGTTCCGCGCCTCGGGCGCGGAACACGCCCAAGAACGGAAGTGCGGAAGTGCGGAAGTGCGTGAGTGCGGAAGTGCTTTGGATCCGCGCGAATCCCACGCACTCCACGCACTCACGCACTTCCACCGCTACGCCGCCTTCCGCATCAGCGCCTTCGCGATCCGCTGGCCGGCTTCGCGGAGGCGGTCCTCGGGCTCGATGAGGGCGAAGCGCACGTGGCCCTCGCCTTCGCGGCCGAAGCCGACGCCGGGGGAGACGACCACCCCCGCCTCGCGCAGCAGGTGGCGCGCGAACTCCATGCTTCCCATGTGCACGTACTCGCCGGGGATGGGCGCCCAGACGAACATCGTGGCGCGCGGCTCGGGGACGGCCCACCCCGCGGCGTGCAGCGCGCCGACCAGCGCCTCGGCGCGGCGGCGGTAGACCTCGCGCGTCTCGCCCACGCACTCCTGCGGCGAGCGCAGCGCGTGCGCGGCGGCGATCTGGATGGGCTGGAAGATGCCGTAGTCCAGGTAGCTCTTGATCTTGGTGAGCGCCTGCACCATGGCCGTGTTGCCCACGCAGAAGCCCACGCGCCACCCGGCCATGCAGTAGCTCTTGGACATGGAGAAGAACTCCACGCCCACGTCCATGGCGCCGGGAACCTGGAGAAGGCTGGGCGGCTCGCTGTCGCCGAACGAGAAGTCGGCGTAAGCGAAGTCGTGGATCAGCAGCAGCCGCTCGCGCCTGCACAGCTCCACCGCGCGCTCCAGCAGCTCCGGGGTGGCGCTGAGCGTGGTGGGGTTGTTGGGAAAGGAGAGCACGAGCGCCTTCGGCCGCGGCCAGGTGGAGGCGCACGCCGCCTCGACGGCCGAGAGGAGCGCGTCGCCCACCACGTAGCCGTCCTCGTCGCCCACCAGGGGGATGGAGTGCACGTGCCCGCCGGCGAAGACCACGGAGTAGTAGTGGATGGGGTACGCGGGCGAGGGGACGATGACGGTGTCGCCGTTCTCCAGCAGCGCCAGCATCAGGTGCGCGATCCCCTCCTTGGCGCCGATGGTGACGACGACCTGCGTCTCCGGATCGAGCGTCACGCCGTAGCGTTCGGCATAGTGCTCGGCCATGGCCTCGCGCAGCCCGTGGATGCCGCGGCTGGCGCTGTAGCGGTGGTGCCGGGGGTCGGCGGCGTGGGCCACCATCTCGTCGACGATGTGGCCGGGGGTGCCCAGGTCGGGGTTTCCCATCCCTAGGTCGATCACGTCCTCGCCGGCGGCGATGCGCTCGGCCTTCTCGGCGTTCACCTGCGCGAAGACGTAGGCGGGAAGCCCGCTGAGGCGCGGGAAGTCGGCGGCGCTGCGCGGCGGCCAGGGGGCTTCGGGGGAGATGTCGGACATGTCAGCGGTCTGGCAAGGGTGCAAGGAACGGCCGACCCGGTCGATCATGCCGCGTCGGCCGGGTCGGTGCGGTTCCGATCTCGTCGGATTCGTGGGATGCCGTCCTGCAGGATTCCGGCCGCCGCCCGCGTCGCCGCGCGCGTCAGGAGACGCGGCCGGATGCTACTCCGCCACGCGCGGCGCACAGGATTTCGCCCGCAGTTCCCACCCCGACGGCGGACTGATGGGGCACGAAGACAGAACGCCGCCCCGGCAGCAGGTGCCGGGGCGGCGTTCTGTCTTGCGAGCTCGCGCCCGGGTCAGTCCGCGTTGGCCTCGGGGGCCTGCGCCTCGTCCGCGGCGAGCGCCTCGAACGGGATCACGGAAACCTTCTTGCGCGTCTTGTCCTTGCGGCCGAACTGGACCACGCCGTCGACGATCGCGAAGAGCGTGTCGTCGTTCGCGCGGCGGACGTTCTCGCCCGCGTGGAACTTGGTGCCGCGCTGGCGGACCAGGATGTTGCCGGCCAGCACGCGCTCGCCGCCGTACTTCTTCACGCCCAGGCGCTGGGCGTTCGAATCGCGGCCGTTGCGGGTAGAACCGCCACCCTTCTTATGTGCCATTGCTGATGCTCCTTCAGCCGAGGTTGATGTCGTTCACGCGCACCTCGGTGAACCCCTGCCGGTGCCCCTGCTTGCGGCGGTAGTTCTTGCGGCGCTTGTGCTTGAAGATGATGATCTTCTCGCCGCGGCCGTGGCGCACCACCTCGGCCGAAACCGAAGCGCCACTCAGGACCGGCGTGCCCACCTTGATGGTGTCGCCGTCGGCGCCCAGGAGCACCTCGCCGAACTGGACCGTCTGCCCCGCCTCGGTCTCGAGGGACTGGACGCGGATGGTCTTGCCGGGCTCGGCGCGATACTGGTGGCCGCCGATGCGGATGATGGCGTACATGTGGTTCCGAGACTCCAGAGATAGCGGACGGAACTTGCCCGAAAAGAAAACAAGACGCGGAATATCGCCCGGCCAGCCGGGAAAGTCAACCCCGGCGGGCGGCGAAATCCAGCGCCGACGCAAGTATTTCTCGCCTCCCGGGCGTCCGTCCGTGGCTCCAGAGGCGGCGTCGTGCCGAACAATGTAACGGCACGCACCCGAACCGTGTACCCCCGGGAAGTACGAGGAGTGCGGAAGTGTGGAAGTGCGATGCGCATCCCTGCGTCTCCACGCATCGCGGGATCTCACGCGGAGGCGCGGAGGTGCATGGCAGCCGCCCCTGCGTGTCCGCGTCTCCGTCTTATGTATTTCTGTTTCGGATCGGCTCAGATCGTCAGCACCCGCGAACCGGGCGGGCGGCAATGGATAGCGTGGACATCGACAATGAGCAAGGAAGCCGTCCACAGCAGCGAAGCCCCCGCACCGTCTCCGGCGCGGGGGCTTCGTTGTTCCGTACTCTCGTACTTCCGTACTTTCGTACTGCCGTTCGTCAGCCGAGGTTGAACTTTCCCGAGACGTCCTGGTGGCTGACGGCGGAGAGGAGGCGGAAATCGTCCTGCGCGATCAGCGGGTCGTCGCGCAGGGCGATCTTCATCCCCAGGCTCTTCTCCATCCCCCGGATCCACGCGGGCTCCTGCTCCAGCACGTAGAGCGCGACCTCGGGGTGCACGCGCACGACCAGGTTCTTCTCCGTCCCGGCGGCCCAGGCGCGGCGGATGGCGCGCTCGATCCGGCGCACCACCGTCTCGGGGGTGAAGATGCGCCCCGTTCCCGAGCAGGTGGGGCAGGCTTCCGTCTGCGTGTGGTAGAGCGAGGGGCGCACCCGCTGGCGCGTCATCTCGATCAGCCCCAGCTCGCTGACCTGGAACGCCTTGGTGCGCGCCCGGTCGCGGGACAGGTGCTGGCGGAGCTCCTGCAGCACCTTTTCCCGGTTCTGCTTGGTCTCCATGTCGATGAAGTCGCACACGATGATCCCGCCCACGTCGCGCAGCCGCACCTGCCGCGCGATCTCGCGCGCCGCGTCGACGTTGGTCTTCAGGATCGTCTTCTCGGGGTCCTTCTTCCCCGTGTAGCGCCCGGTGTTCACGTCGATGGAGACGAGCGCCTCGGTGGGCTCCACGATGATGTAGCCGCCCGACGGGAGGTTCACCCGGCGCTGGAAGGCGTCGCGGATCTCGCTCTCGATGTCGTAGGCGTCGAAGAGCGGCCTGGGGTCGGTGTACATCCGCACCCGCTCGATGAGCGACGGGTCCACCTGCTCCAGGTACGCCTTCACGTCGTCGAACACCGGCTGCGAGTCGACGATCAGCGAGTCGACCTTCTGGCTGAACAGGTCGCGGATGATGCCGGCGACGAGCTTGGCTTCCCGGTGCACCGCGGCGGGGGCGCGCGACTTGGACGCCTTCTTCTGGATCTGCTTCCAGAGCTGCATCAGCGCCTTCAGCTCGCGCTCGAAGGTTTCGCGCGTGAGCTCCTCGCCCACGGTGCGCACGATGACCCCGCCCGCCTTCGCGGGAAGGATCTCGCGGGCGAGGGCGCGGAGACGGGAGCGCTCCTCGCGGTCCTCGATCTTGCGCGACACGCCCACGTGGTCGCTTCCCGGCATGTACACCAGGAAGCGGCCGGGGAGGGAGATGTGCGCGGTGACGCGGGGGCCCTTGGTGCTGATGGGCTCCTTGCTCACCTGCACCAGCATCTCCTGCCCCTTCTTGACGATGTCCTGGATGGGGGGAAAGCGCTGGGCGCGGCGCCCGCCCCCGCCGTTGGCCGGGGCGTCGTCGTCGTCGGCCGCGGCGGAGGCCGCGCCGGGCTCCTCGTCCTCGTCGTCGTCATCCACGGCCACGTCGCTGACGTGCAGGAAGGCCGCCTTCTCGGTGCCGATGTCCACGAAGGCGGCCTGGATGCCGGGGAGGACGGCTTCGACCCGTCCCTTGTAGATGTCACCCACCATCCGCGCCGCGTCCGGCCGGTCGACCATGAGCTCGACCAGCACGTCGTCCTCGAGGATGGCGACGCGCGTCTCGCGGGCGGTGGTGTTCATCAGGATCTCGCGCTTCAATCCGCCTCCTGGCGTGCGGGAGACGGGGCGAGGCCCCTGGAGGGTACGGGCCGACCCCGCGGGGCGTCGCAAGCCCCGCGCAAAGCGGATCGAACCATGTTCAGACTGCCCGTGTTGGCCGCCCGGCGGAGCGTGGCCCGCGGCGCGGCGGCGTTCAGTGGGCGAGCTCGCGGAGAAGGCTGCGGGCGATCACCAGGCGCTGGATCTCGCTGGTCCCCTCCCCGATCTCGCAGATCTTGGCGTCGCGCATCATGCGCTCCACCGGGTATTCGCGGGTGTAGCCGTAGCCGCCGTGCACCTGCACGGCCCTGGTGGTCACGCGCATGGCCGTCTCGCTGGCGAACAGCTTGGCCATCGACGCTTCCCGGGTATACGGCCTCCCCTGCTCCTTCAGCCACGCGGCGTGGTAGACGAGGTGCTTGGCGGCCTCGATCTCGGTGGCCATGTCGGCCAGCATGAACTGGATCCCCTGGAAGTCGGCGATCGGCTTCCCGAACTGCTGCCGCTCCAGCGCGTAGGCGCGGGCCTGCTCGAACGCGCCCTCCGCCAGCCCCAGCGAGAGCGCGCCGATGCCGATGCGGCCGGCGTCGAGGGTCTTCATGAAGTTGACGAAGCCCATCCCCACCTCGCCCAGCACGTTCTTGTCGGGAACGAACGCGTTCTCCAGCACCAGTTCGCGGGTGTCGCTGGCGCGCCACCCCATCTTGTCTTCCTTCTTCCCCGCGCGGACACCCTCGGTGTAGCAGAGCTGCCCGTCCTGCGCGTGGCCGATGCCGATCTCGCGCGCCTTCTCCAGGTCCGTGGTGGGCTTGGAGACGATGAACGAGGTGATCCCCTTCGTACCCTTTTCCTTGTCCGTCTGTGCGGTGACCACGAAGATCTCGCCCACGCCGGCGTGGGTGATGAAGATCTTGCTCCCGTTCAGGATCCACCCGCCGTCCACCTTCGTGGCGGTGGTCTGCGTGCCGCCCGCGTCGGAGCCCGCCCCCGGCTCGGTGAGCCCGAAGCCGCCCAGCACCGTGCCGCTGGCCAGGAGCGGGATGAAGCGCTCCTTCTGCTCCGGCGTGCCGAAGTTCACGATGGGCGAGGAGCCCAGCGTGGTATGGGCCGAGACGGTGATGGCGTGGCTGGCGTCGACCCTGGCCAGCTCGTGGATCACGATCATGTAGGCGATGCCGTCCATCCCCGCGCCGCCCAGCTCCTCGGGCCAGGGGATGCCGAACAGGCCCAGCTCGCCCATCTTCTTCACGTTCTCCCACGGGAACTCGCCGCTCCGATCGAGTTCGCCGGCCACGGGCGCGATCTCGTTTTCGGCGAAATCGCGCACCATGTCGCGGATCATCAGGTGGTTCTCGTCGAAGTACCGGTCCATCGCTCGCTATGCAGTGCAGGCGCCCGGGGCGCACGTACGGAATCTCCCGAAACCGCGGGAATCTACTCGGCACGCAAGGAAACCGAAAGGATCGGGCCAGCGGGACGAGAAGTAACAAGAATGCGGAGGAAGCGGGACGGTGCGCTCGCTCGCGGATGCCGCGTCCCCGCCCGTGCAGCATCGTTGAAGACGCGCCGTACCGGGTGTCGGTATGAAGAGTCCCCGCACCCTCGTCGTGGGGGTGCGGGGACATCGTGAGCCCGGCGCAAGCGCGGGCGTAGCCTACGCCTTGGTGACGGTGACCGTTGCGATGGTGGTCCCGCCCGAGAGGTCCGCGCAGTAGACCCAGACCAGGTACTGCGTGCCGGACGTCATGTTCGCCGAGCCGGGCCCCGCGTCGTACCGGAAGTCGTACCACGGGGGCGACGGGTTCCGATTCGATACGGTGGCCGGGAAGTTCTGCACGGTGGACGTCCACGTCGTTCCGGTCCAGTAGAAGCCGTCGCTCAGACGCTTGATCTCCACGTCGCAGCGGTTCATGCTGACGGCGTTCACCGAGCCCAGGATCGGACTGCTCTGGGAGTTCCGCAGCGACGTGACCACCTGCCCGTTGGTGTACGGGTTGACCATGATGATCACGGGTGCGGCGGCATGCGGTGCGGGAGGACCCGCGCCGAGCAGCAGCCCCGCGCACAACACGCCGGAAATCCCCCTGGTGATTCGCCTCATGAGCGCCTCCCCTCGTCCAGGTGATCATCACGCGGCAGGCCCATCGGGCCTACCATCCAATAGCATGCAAATAGGACCGCATCTATTATGCCTTTAATTTACGTAGGCGGTTCCCTCCTGAAAGCTCCGGCTGGCCCGACCGAACAGAGTGGGCCGCGAGAAGGGCCGACGGATTCCTTTCGCCGGCCCCCGTCATTCGCCGCTCGATCCTTTACAGCGCCGGAACCACCTTGCCGTCGAAGATGCGGATGGTGATGCCGTCGAACTTCGTGAGCTCGAAGTAGGCGGGCCGAGTACTCGAAGTACACGATTCCAAACTGCTCGCGGATGCGCATCCACCGATGGCGCGTGGGATCGTACGGGAGCTGGGCCAGGCCCGTGTCCGCGGTGGCCGACGCCGGCTGCGTGCTGCAGGAAAGCGTTCCGGCCTCGACCTTGAAGAAGAGGTGGTCGCCCGCGGCGTTCTGCACGTGCAGGTACATCTCACAGCCTTTGACACCGCGCAGCGCCCGCACCACCTCAACCGAAACCTGCGAGTCGGTGAGGTCGAAGGCCGAGACGGAGTTGTATCCCCCGAAGCTGTTGCTCGCCCCGCTGACGGGCCGGATCTCCAGCCGCTGATTGACTTCCTGGACCGGACCGAACGCGCTCCACTTCGTGGCGTCCGTCACGTTGTCGCCGAAGTTGTCGACGAGGGTGATTGCCTTTGCCATGATGGTTTCTCCACTTCATGCGTCACTTGCCGCCGCCGCGCCGGGGTGCGCGGCGGCCCGTCTCCGCGCGGTGCGGCCCCGCCCGCGGCGCGCGCGTCCTGCGCGTCCGCTCTCCTGCGGGGCTACCGATTGTCGCTCTGGTGCTGCCAGAGCCGTGTGCCCGGGCGCTCTGCCGGGAGGAGGCCTGTGGCAGCCACCATCTCTCTCCATCACCATCCGCATGGACGCACGGCGCCCCCGCCCGTCGCTGTGACGGGCGGGGGCGTCGGCGGCCCCGCATCTTCCCGATCGATCTTCCCTGCCCGATCGTTCTACCGACCTACCCTGCTCTTCCGATCCCTTCGACTTCCGATCACCTCACGTGACGGGGACTACCTTCCCGTCGAAGATGCGGATCGTGGTCCCGTCGAACTTGGTGAGCTGGAAGTATGCGTCGTCCTCGTTGAAGCCCAGGCTCTGCTCCTGCAGCAGGCCGATGGCGATGGCCTCGCCCAGCACCAGCGACTCGGAGTAGTCGGTACGCCAGTGCACGCCCGCCGCGTTGCGGAAGAGCGCGATGTTGCCGGCCAGCTTGTTCAGCTCGCCGCCCACGGTCATCTGGGTGGCGTCGGCGCCGGTGTAGGGCACCAGCGACGTGCCGGTCGCATCGGCCTGCACCGGGTTCTCGATGGGCGTGCTCTCGTCGAAGAACGCCTTCAGGATCGTGGCCATCGCCCCCGAGCCCGTGGCGTGCCCCGCGCCGTACGCCGGGTGCGTGGGCGCGCCCTCGGGGTATGCCTGCGGCAGCAGGTAGCTCGGGAACTTGTCGCCCGCCTGCCCGCCGTAGTACGGCGCCAGCAGCCCCGTCTGCAGCGAGTTCAGGATGCTGGGGTGGATCAGCGGCGTGCTGCTGCTGGTGAGGTACGTGCGCCGGCCGGTGATGTGGTTGTCCACGCGCCCGCCGTACTCCTCGGGGCGCAGGCGGCGGTGCACGAACCACTTCTGGTACCACACCGCCCGCAGCGCGCGGCCCAGCACCTCGCCCAGCACCTGCAGCAGGTGCGTGGGGCCGAAGGTGTTGAAGCCCACCTGCGTCCGGCTGTCCATCGCCGTGCCCGGCGGGTCGTACGGGTTCCCCTGGTCCTTGGGGAACTCCAGGTCGATCTGCGGCCGCCCGGTGGCGGCCGCGGCCGTGAGCTGGTTCCCCGTCGGCTCCGTCATCAGGATCCAGGCGGTGTCGTAGTACGCGTTCAGCACCTGGTCGAAGTGCACCAGCGTGGCGCCGTCGCGCAGCGTGTGGATGAACACGCGCGTGGCGCCGAACTGGTCGTTGCCGCGCTTGTCGGTGCCGTTCTGCACGGCCAGCCAGTCGCTGAAGACGGTCAGGTAGTCCACCCCGGGCTTCTGCGGCACCACGCGCTGGTCGATGATCTTGGCGCCGTACGACACGTATCCGTCGCTGGCATCGCGGCCCAGGCCCGGCAGCTTGCGCGGGTCCACGTTCCCCTTCAGCAGGAACTGGCTCACGTACGGCCCCACCTGCTCGCCCGGGTAGATGCCGCGGAAGATGTTCTGCGTCGTCACCGGCGTGGTGCCGCCGAACTCCGGGAACTCGCCGCTCAGCGAGTTGAGCGCGGTGTTGATGGTGCTGTCGGAGGCGTAGCTGATGAAGGGGATGTCGCGCGCCACCGCCATCCAGTACAGCTCGCCCGCCTCGTTCGCGGCGACGCGGCTGTCGAAGCGCGGCGCCGGCGGCTGGGTGATCTCCTGCGCGTCGGGCCCCTCCAGGTCGAAGGTGAGCCCGGTCTGCGGGTTGGTGAGCTTCAGCGCGGTGGGCGACGCCAGCTGGATCTCCTCGAAGTCCGCCGGGTCGCGGCTCTCCAGCGCGCGCAGCAGCGTGGCGTAGCTCGCCGGGTCCGGGTCGCCCACCGCGTCGTGCTTCAGGCTCTTGGAGAAGCTCCCCACCAGCGGCGCCTGCGGGTAGTTCACCTCGTCGTTGTTGTTGTGGTGCTCGTCGTGGCGCCGCTCGGCCATCAGCTCGGCGGCCTCGACGCGCACGTCGCGCGCGGACAGGCGCCGCTCCTCCACGCGCCGCGCCCGCGAGGTCTCGGGCGTGTTCACGTTGTCGAAGATGGCCACGCCCGGCGACGCGCCCGGGGTGAAGGTGCCGGCGGCCAGCTCGATGACCACCGAGGTCAGGCTCCACGGGGTGGGAATGGCGACGAACAGCTCCCACTCGCACCCGTCGGCCGAGTACTCGAAGAACAGCGTGCCCAGCTGCTCGCGGATGCGCATCCAGCGGTGGCGCGCCGGGTCGTACGGCGCCTCGGCCAGGTGCGTGGACGAGGTGGCGGACGCCGCCAGCTTCGTGCAGTAGAAGAGTGCGTCCTGCACCTTGAAGAACAGGTGGTCCCCCGCGCTGTTCTTCACGTGCAGATAGGTTTCCGCGCCGTCGAGGTTGCTGCGCAGCGCCCGCACCAGCTCCACTACGATCTGCGAGCCGGTGAGGTCGTAGCTGCCGGCGGAGACGTAGCCGCCGTACACGTTGCTGCCGCTGCTGGGCGGCCGGATCTCCAGCCGCTGGTTCACCTCCTGGACCGGTCCGAAGCTGTTCCACTTCGTGGTGTCGGTCGTGTTGTCGCCGAAGTTGTCGACGAGGGTCACGGCTTTCGGCATGGTGATCTCTCCATCCGCGTGCGTGGCTGCCCGCCGCCGCGCCGGAATGCGCGGCGGCCGTTTCCCGTGCGGCCCACATCCCCGGGGCGGCGCGCCGGAGGCGCGTCCGCTCGCGCGGGGAAGACCGCGTGTCGCTCCGTCGCGGTGACGGAGCCGTGAGCCCGGGCGCTGTGCCGGGTGGCGGGCCTGCGGCGGCCACGATCTCGGTTCCTCCATCTCCATCTCCATCTCCATCTCCATCTCCATCTCCATCTCCATCTCCATCTCCATCTCCATCCCGAACCGCGGACGCACGACGCCCCCGCCCGCCGCTGTGGCGGGCGGGGGCGTCGGCGGCCCCGCATCTTCCTATCTCATCCCAATCCCCCGATCCCCGCTTCGATCTACGGGGTCAAGGGACGCCATCTCACCTCCTGCTTACTCCTCAGGCGGGAAGAGGTCGACCCTGCCCTTGCGGATAACGACGGTGGTGCCGTCGAAGCGCGTGAGCTGGAAGAAGGCGTAGTCCTCGTTGTACGTCAGCGAGAGCTCCTGCAGCATGCGGATGGCCACCTCCTCGCCCAGCAGGAGCGAGAAGGTGTAGTCGCTGCGCCAGTGCACGCCGGCCGCGTTGCGGAAGAGCGCGATGTTGCCGGCCAGCTTGTTGATCTCGCCGCCCACCGTCATCTGCGCCGCGCCGGGGCCGGTGTAGGCGACCAGCGACAGCCCGTCGGCCGCGGCCTGCACCGGGTTCTCGATGGCCGCGCCCTCGTCGAAGAACGCCTTCAGGATGGTCGCGCAGGCGCCCGAGATCGTCGCGTGCCCCGCGCCGTACGCGGGGTGCGTGGGCGCGCCCTCGGGGTACGCCTGCGGGAGGAGGCGCGTGGTGAACTTCTTCCCCGCCCCGTAGTAGGCCGACAGCCCGCCGGTCTGCAGCGAGGTGATGAGGCTGGCGTCGATCGCCCCGCCGTAGCTGCGCCGCCCGGCGATCTGGTTGTCCACCCGCCCGCCGTACTCCTCGGGGCGCAGGCGGCGGTGGACGAACCACTTCTGGAACCAGACGGCGCGCGCGGCGCGGGTGGAGACCTCGATCAGCAGCTCCAGCAGGTGCAGGGGGCCGAAGGTGCCGAAGCCGACCTGCGTCTTGCTGTCCATCGCCGTCCCCGGCCGGTCGTAGGCGTTCCCCTGGTCGAACGGGAACTCCATGTCCACCTGCGGCCGCCCGGCGCCCACGCCGGTGAGCTGGTTCCCGGTGGGCTCGGAAAGGAGGATGAACGCGGCGTTCCACCAGGCGTTCACCACCTGGTCGAAGTGCACAAAGTTGGTGCCGTCGCGCAGGCTTCGGATGAAGCGGCGCGTGGTCTCGAACTGGTCCTGCCCGCGGCGGTCGGCGCCGTTCTGCACCGCCAGCCAGCCGGTGACGTCGGTCAGGTAGTCCACGTTCTGCGCCACCGCCTGCAGCCGCTGGTCGATGAACTGGATGCCGTAGGTGATGTACCCCTCGTCGGCGTCGCGCCCGGCGCCGTCGGGCTTGCGCGGGTCGGCGTTCCCCTTCCACAGGAACTGGCTGACGTACGGCCCCACCTGCTCGCCGGGGTAGACGCCGCGGAAGACGTTCTGCGCGGTCACCGGCGTGGTGCCGCCGAAGCGCGGGAACTCGGAGTTCAGCGAATTCACGGCGGCGGTGATGATGGCGTTGCTGCCGTAGTTGATGAACGGCACGTCGCGCGCGACGGCCATCCAGTACAGCTCGCCCTCCTCGTGCGCGGCGACGACGCTGTCGAAGCGCGGCGCCGGCGGCATGGTCACCGCCTGCGCGTCGGGCCCGATCACGTCGAAGCTCAGCCCCGACTGCGGGTTGGTGAGCTTCTTGGCCCCGCCGAGGACGATCTCCTCGAAGTCGTCGGGCTCGCGGCTCTCCAGCGCGCGCAGGAGGATGGCGTACGTCGCCGGGTCCGGATCGCCCACCGAGTCGTGCTTCAGCCCCTTGGAGAAGTTCCCCGCAAAGGGCGTGGCGAGGTAGCTCACCTCGTCGTCGTTGTTCAGGTGCTCGGGGTGCGGCTTCGACGCCGCCAGCCGCGCCGCCTTCTCGCGCGTGCCCAGCGCGCCCAGGCGCCGCTCGTCCACGGTGCGCGCGGGCTGCTGGCGAAGGTTGAACGAGTCGAAGACGGCCACGCCGGGCGAGGCCACCGGGTCCCAGATCCCCGCGCCGATCTCCAGGATCATGGCCGAGAGGTCGAACGGGTCGGGAAGGCTGGCCTGCACCGTCCACGTCTCGTCGTCGCCCGAGGTCTCGCAGAAGAGCGTGCCGCCCTTCTCGCGGAAGCGCAGCCACCGGTGGGCGTCGGGGTCGTACGGCACGCCCAGCCCGGTGAGCGTCGTCTTCCCCGCGGCCACGGTGAGGACGATGTACAGCAGCCCCGAGTCGATGCCCATGGTCACGCGGTTGTCCGAGTCCACGGCCACGTCGAGGTAGTTGTCGGTGCCATTCGTCTGCCGCAGCGTACGCCGCAGCCGCACCTTCACCTCCGAATCGCGGAGGTCGTACGCGTCGATGGAGGTGATGCCCGCGTAGTCGTTGGCCACCTTCGGGCGCACCTGGATGGTTCCGCTCCGCTCGGCCACCAGCGCGCCGCCGAAGGTGGACCACTTGGCGGTGTCGATGACCCCGTCCCGGAAGTCGTCGGTCAGGGTGTGTGCTCTTGCCATCGTTCCAGCTCCTGCCAGGGTTCCTTGCCCTCGCGGCGCGCGCTGCCGCGCCGCGAGCCGACCGCGCGCCCGGACCGGCATCCGCCGTCGGTGGTCCGGGATCGCTGCTGCGAGCCCGCCCGTGCGGGCTCCTCCCGCCCGGCGCTCTGCCGGGAAGGGCCTGGCTGGCCCGTCTCCATCTCCCTTCTCGCCCGGAACGAGAAAGCCCCCGCCCGGCGCTCTGCCGGACGGGGGCCTCACGGTCCCGGATCTCTATCTTTGCTGCGCGGCGGCGGGGCGCCGCATCCCAACGAAAAACGCTCCTTCCCGGCGGGTGCCGGGCGGGAGCGTTCAAGCCCTGTATTCAAATGTTGCCCATAGATTAGCAGATCATCCCGGACCCGTCAACCCCTAATCGGCCGATCTGCTCCCTCTTCCATTTCCGCCCAAACTGCGGGAATAGACGTGCCTTATCATAAACCGCGGGTGATCCGCCGCGCGTCCGACCCGGAACCCGCCGCAATGCGCATCCGCGGGCGCCGCTCACGCGTCGTTCAGCACGCGCAGGAACGCCTCGCCGAACTTCTCCATCTTCGCGGGGCCCACGCCGCTGATGGAGAGCATCTCGCGCTCCGTCCTCGGGTGCTCGCGCGCGATCTCGATCAGCACGCGGTCGGAGAAGACGCAGAACGCGGGCTGGCTCAGCTCCTTCGCCAGTTCCCAGCGCAGCTTCTTCAGCCTCCCGTAGAGGATCGCCTGCTCGGGCGTGGGGTCGCCGGCCGGCGCGGGCTCGCGGCGCGCGCGGGGGCGCGGCTCGCTCGCCGCGCCGGGCTGCGTGGCGCCGTCGGCGTGGGCGCGCAGGAGCTCCATCAGCGGCGCGCCGTAGCGGTTCAGGAGCGCGGGGGTCACGCCCTGGACGGCCAGCAGCGACTCCGGCGAGTCGGGCTGCGCGGCGGCGATGGCGTTCAGCACCTCTTCCGACATCACCATGAACGGCGGCGTGTCGTGGCGGCGCGCCAGCTCCTTGCGCACGCGGCGGAGATGGTCGCGCAGCAGGTCGGGGCCGGAGCGGACCGAGACCACGCCGTCGGTGGAGAGGTCGTACCCCTCGCGGCGCGCGGCGCGGCGATCGCGGCGGAAGTCGAGCGGGAGCCGCTCCCGCTTCGGGCGCTCGCGCGGGCCCTCGGAGCCATCCGTCTCGATCCCGTGCCTGGCCGCGAGCCCGTCGGCCTCCTGCAGGCAGTTGTCGCAGGCGCCGCAGTGCTTCATCGCCGCGCTGTCGCCGAAGTACTGCAGCACGAACCCGCGCCGGCAGTCCCTGGTGTACGCGTAGATCTGCATCTTCTGCAGCTTGCGGTGGTCGCGCTCGCGCTTGTCGTCCAGCGCCTGCCAGTCGATCGGCAGGCGGTTGACGGGCGTCTTGCGATCGATCACCCACACGCCTTCACTGCCCTGCTGCCATTCGAGGAACCCCTCGTCCTGCAGCCGGTCCAGCAGGTCCACGGGCGACTCGCCGGGCGAGGCGCGGGACAGGACGCGCCACTCCACCTCGGCGCCGCGGTACACCTTCTCGCCCCCGCCCGCCTTCCAGAGCGCACGCAGGAACTCCAGCTCCGCCGGGCGCTCGGCCAGCTCGCCGGAGATGCGGGAGGGGGTGGCCAGGAGCCGCAGCCGCACCGCCTGCCCGCCGGACGCCGCCGCCTTGGCCAGCCCGAACTGCTCCAGCACGCGGACGGCGCTGGCCACCTGCTTGTCGGCCTTCAGGTGCTTCTTCAGCTGCCGCGCGATCTCGTCGGCCGGGGTGGTGCAGATGCCGCGCGCGTCGGCATCGCGGCGCAGCACGCGCAGCACCTGCTCCACCGCCTCGCGCGGCGGGTTGGCCACGTCGGCGAAGAACTCGTGGATGAAGCGGTCGGGATAGGCGTGCAGGAGCACGCAGTCCGACGGGCCGCCGTCGCGCCCCGCGCGCCCGGCCTCCTGGTAGTACGCCTCCAGGTTGCCGGGCATGTTGTAGTGGACGACGATGCGGACGTCGCTCTTGTCGATCCCCATTCCGAACGCGTTGGTCGCCACCACGACCCGCGCGTCGCCGGTCATGAAGCGCTCCTGGATCTGCTTGCGGTCGCGGTCCATCAGCCCCGCGTGGTAGCCCACGCACGGCACGCCGCTCCCGTTCAGCAGCCCGGTCAGCGCGTCCACGCTCTTGCGCGTGGAGGCGTAGACGATGGACGACCCCTCGCGCCCGCGCAGGAGCTTGAGGAGGATCCGGTCCTTCTCCGAGTCGTTCTTCGCCCGCAGCACGTGCCAGATCAGGTTGCGCCGGTCGAACCCGGTCACCAGCACGTGCGGGTCGCGCAGCCCCAGCTGGCGCACGATGTCGCGCCGCACCTCCTCCGTCGCGGTGGCCGTCAGCGCGGCGACCGGCGGGTTCCCCAGCAGCTTGCGCGCGCGGCCGAGGCGCAGGTACGACGGGCGGAAGTCGTGCCCCCACTCGGACACGCAGTGCGCCTCGTCCACCGCGAGCAGCGAGACGTCGAGGCGGGCCAGGCGGTGCTGGAAGGCGTCGGAGTCGAAGCGCTCGGGGGCCACGTAGACGAGCTTGTATTCGCCCCGCTCGGCGGCGTCCA
The DNA here is from genome assembly GCF_035474595.1 of Longimicrobium sp. Lineage (NCBI taxonomy): Bacteria > Pseudomonadati > Gemmatimonadota > Longimicrobiia > Longimicrobiales > Longimicrobiaceae > Longimicrobium > Longimicrobium sp. Next base: position 22,516 of record NZ_DATIND010000107.1, on the reverse strand, counting down.
GCCGCGCGTTCATCTCCGAGCCGGAGAGCGACGAGTTGATGAAGGTGCCGGGGACGCCCAGCGCCTCCAGCGCGTCGATCTGGTCCTTCATCAGGGAGATGAGGGGCGATACGACCAGCGTCACCCCCGGGCGCATCATGGCCGGCACCTGGTAGCAGATGCTCTTGCCGCCGCCGGTGGGCATCACCGTCAGGCAGTCGCCGCCGTAAAGGACGTTGCGGATGGCCTGGTCCTGCCCGGGGCGAAAATCCGCGTACCCCCAGTACCGGCGCAGCACCTCGCGCGCGGCCTCGAAGGCGGTGTCGGTGGACGCGGCGTCCAGGGCGGTATCGGTCACGGCGGATGATGGGCGGTGCGTGGATCGGGATCGGCGCGCCCCCGTACCCACGTGCCGGGATACGGTTCTGCCGCCGTCGTGTTCTCCGTGCAATTGATGAGGAGGATAGAATACAACGCTGAGAGGAAGATGTACAGAGCGGTATGGCGTAAAGATGACGGAATCGCGAGCAGCGACACCGGGATGCACACGGTTGCGGAGATGTGTGCGAGACGTGGCGGGATACGGGCGCGCGCGATCGGGTTCCGCCGCGCGTCCGCCGCATCGCGCCCTCTCCGGCCGGCCAAGGCCGTCCACCTCTCCCGTACCGGGAGAGGTAGCTGGACGAGATTAGCGCGGCTCGCGATGGCACCCTGCCCGCCTGGCTGGCCCCTCCCCCACCCCGCAGGTCCAGGAATGCATCGCGGGGCCCCGTCATCCCGGCGAGCCCCGCGATTCCGTCGCATTTCAGCACTCATATCAGCACTCAGCGACCTATCGTACTTCCGTACTCACGTACTCTCGTACTTCGTACCGTCACCGCGTCATCCCCCGCACCTCCGCCAGCCCCCGCGGGTCCCACTGCGGGCGCTGGGGCGCGTTGGCCACCTCCCACGCGGTGAAGAACGCCATCCGCGCGATCCGCGTCAGCTTGTCGAAGTCGATCTTGCTCACCTCGTCGCTGGGGCGGTGGTAGTCCGCGTGCACGCCGCTGAAGAAGAAGATCGCCGGGATCTCCTTGCGCGCGAAGTTGAAGTGGTCGCTGCGGAAGAAGAAGCGCTCCTGCGGCCAGATGTCGTCGGCCAGCGTGAGATGGAGATCGCCATGCGCGCGCTGCACCGCGTTCACCGTGGCGCCCAGCGTGGAGTAGTTCTTCCCGATCACCACCACGCTGTCGGGGTTGTTGCGCCCGATCATGTCGATGTTGATGTCGGCCACGATCTGGGCGAGCGGCAGCGTGGGGTGCTCCGAGAACCACTCCGAGCCCAGCAGCCCCTTCTCCTCGCCGCTCACGTGCAGGATCACGATCGAGCGCTTCGGCCGCAGCCCCATCGACTGGAAGGCGCGCGCCACCTCCAGGATCCCCGTGGTCCCCGACCCGTCGTCGTCGGCGCCGTTGTAGATCGAGTCGCCGTTCACCGCCTGGCCCACCCCCACGTGGTCCATGTGGGCGGAGAGCACGACGTACTCGTTCTTCAGCACCGGGTCGCTCCCCGGCCAGATGGCGATCACGTTCGGGGCGCGCGCCTGGTCCACCTGCTCCATCGGCAGCGCGCCGGTCGCCGTCAGCGAGGCCAGCGGCACCGCGTGGAAGTTGTTCCCCGCGCCCGCCGTCCACTGCTGGGCCAGGTCCAGGTTCGCCGCGCGGAAGAGGCGCCCGGCCGCCTCCTGGCTCAGGAAGAACTGCGGGTACGCGGGCTCCGTTCCCACCGAGCGCGTGGGGCGCGCCGCGGTGGCCGCGTACTTCGCGACCGAGTCCGCCGTCCACTCCGGCCCCAGCACGTAGGCGACGGCGACCGCGCCGGCGCGCCGGGCGGCAGTGCGGATGCGGTTGCGCTCCAGCCGCCAGTCGCGCGTGGGGCCGCCGGGAATCGCGGCGACGGCGATGCGGCCGGTGAGCGACCCCGGCGCGGTCAGCGCGTCCGGTGCACGGCCGATGTAGACCAGGCTCCCCGAGACGTCCTGCGCCGTCCCCCCCGCCGTCCAGAAGTCGCGCCCCGCGGTGAAGGCCACGGGCGCTGCGCCGCCGGTCACCTGCAGCCGCGCCGCGGTGGGATCGAGGCGGCGCATCCCGTACGGATACCACTGGAAGAACGTCGTGCCCTCGCCGCCGGGCTGGAAGCCCATCGCCTGGTAGTTGGAGGCCAGGTAGCTGGCGACGATGTTCAGCTCGGGGCTGGGCGTGTCGCGGCCGCGCATCAGGTCGCTGGAGATGAACTCCAGCCGCGCCCGCGCGTCGGTGATGGTGATGGTGTTCGCGGCGGCCGCCACCTCGGGCGGCAGCGGCGCGGCGGACTGGGCACGCAGCGAGGCCGCGCCGGCGAACATCGCCAGCGCGGCCGGAAGGAATGCGGACGGACCTCGGGTCATCGGGCTGGGCTCCTGGGGGTTGGGTGACCCGGGAGCCCCCGCTTCAGGAGCTGGGCCGCACCCGGGCCGGCGAATTTCCGCTGGGCGCCGACCGCCCGCCGGACGACGGCTCCCGCGACGGCGGCGGCGACTCGCGCCGCGGCTGTTCGCTGCGCGGCTCCGAGCGCGGCGGCGGAGACTCGCGCCGCGGCTCCGAACGCGGCTCGCTGCGCGGCGCCTCGCGGCGGCTCTCGCCGCGCGACCCGTCGTCCCGCGGCTCGTCGCGGCGCCGCTGCGGCTCGGCGCGGGGCTGCTGGGCGCGCACCGGGTCGGACTCGGCGGGGCGGCGCTGCAGCGTGGGCCGCTCGCGGCTGGGCTGCTGCGTGCCTCCGCCCCCGCGCCCCTCCTGCCCGTCGTCGTTGCCGCGGCGGGTGCTTCCCGAGCTCGGCGGCGGCACCTCGCGGGTGGACCGGTTGTTGGGCGAGCGGTAGCCGCGCGCGCCGTCGGACTCCTTGTAGCGGTGCTGCGGCTCGCGGCGCACGTACCGGTCCGACGGGTAGTAGCGGCCCCAGTAGCGGATGCGGTCGCCCCGGTAGTAGCGGGTGTCATAATAGTACGGCTGCTCGCGCAGCAACACCCGCACCCGGTCGCACCCGTCGTAGTAGGGGCTGCGGCTGCCGTACCACGAGCCGTAGCTGCTGTAGCAGGCGTAGCGCGGGAAGGTGTAGCGGTTGCTGCCCACGTGGTAGCTGTACCAGTCCAGGAACCCGTACCCCTGGTCGAAGTCCGGCACCAGCAGCCGGGCGATGCGGTCCATGGCGTGGAACGGGTCGCCCACCACGTTCAGCCCCGCGTCCCACGCGCTGCCGCGGCGGTAGTAGTAGTCGCGCACGCGGCGCAGGTCCAGCGGCTCGTCGCTCGCCACGGCGAACACGTAGCCGATGCCGTAGCCGTACCCCACGCGCATGGAGCTGCCCGTGCGGGTGCCCAGCGTCAGCGAGCGGCCGCCGTCCAGGAAGCCGTCGTCGTAGTAGTTGCGCGGCCACAGGAAGTCCACGTCGCCGTCGGGGGTGATGTGGACCACCGCCACGTACGCGTCCTCGCTCGCGCGCACCACCGCGCGCGTCTGGGCGCCGGGGCTGAACAGGTCGCGGTCGCCGTCCAGCCACACGCGCACGCTGGGGCCGCGCTGGCCGTCCTCCTGGAGGCCGCCCCGGCGGTCGTCGCGGGGGGCGCCGTACCCGTCCTGGAAGGCGGCGGACGGCGAGAGCGGCGCGGCGGCCATATCCGTACGAAAGAGCGCGCCGTCCTGCGCCCCCGCCGGGCGGGCGGGCGCGGCTGCCCCCATCGTCAGCAGGAGCAGGGCGGCGGCGGTGTGTCTGTGCATGGTGTGTCTCCGGGTGTGGCAGGAAGCTGCCCCGATCCGGGAGCAATCCGCGTTCCGAACCTGTATACGATCGCAAGGTATTGGGGGATATGGATTTACCGGCGGGCGACGCATCTTCCCCCTCCGTCCGTGTCCCCGCGCGGGGACGAGCGTGCGGACGCGAGGGGACAGCGCGGAATGTCTCAGGACGACACTGGGAGATCTTCGCCGGATCCCGCGCCGGCCGCCACGAGCTCGCCGGCCGGCGAGAAGCCCAGCCAGCGCAGCGCCTCGTCCACCTCGCTGCTGGCCTTCACGTACGCGCCGCGGTTGGTGGCCACCGTCTGGCCGAACCTGCGCTCGTCGAGCAGCGGAACCTCGCAGAGCAGCGCCACCTGCAGCAGGGTGGCGCGGCCGCGCTCCTGCAGCGCGGCGTTCTCGCGCGCCACGAACTCGCCGAACTCGTAGCGTTCCAGCGTGGTGGGGCTGCCGTCCATCATGCGGCAGTCGAGCAGCGCCCGGCAGGGGCCGCCGTCGGTGCACGCCTCCAGGATCCCCCGGTACGCCTGCTTCGCCGCCTCCAGCTCGAAGTCTCCGTAGAGCGTCACCCACCACAGCTCGCCGCGGCGCGCGCAGACGAAGCGCGTGTCGATCCCCCACATCCAGCACCTCCCGTACGGGTGTGAGCGTGGCCCAGGCCCTCCGCCGCACCTTAATCCGCCGCCGGGCGAAGTCAAGCGGATTCTACGGTTGGAGCTCGGGGCAGTGCGCCAGCACCCACTGCACGGGCCGGATCGCGTCCAGCCGGAGCGACAGGTCGTCCTGCCAGAGTCCCCACGCGCTGAACACGTCCAGCGTTCCATCCCTCGCCTTCGCCGTAAACAATGGGCTCGCAGCGATCACGTCGAAGAGCGGACGCGGCGCTGCGAGCGGACGGCAGTGCTTCAGCGCAGAATCCAGCTGCGTCGCGGACCCCGCCGCGTCACGCGCCACCGCCAGCATCGCCCCCGCGACGGCGAGATCCAGCGCGGGCGCCACGCGGAGACGATCGGAGAGGCGGCGGGTGTTCACCAGGTTGTGGTGCACGGCCAGCCAGCTCGCCGCCACCCAGAACAGCCGCGCATCGCCCGGCGCCGCGGCCGCCGTGCGGACGATCAGATCCTCCAGATCGACGGGTGTGGATGCCGGCTCGTCCGGGAAGCCGCCGCCGATCCGCGCCCACTCCGCATACAGGGTCGGTTTCGTCATGCCCCGCCTCCCTGCTCCAGGTACAGGTCGATCAGATACGCGCTTCTGTTCGAACGCGGTGGTGCGCGGCTGGACGCTGCGACTTTGTGCGATTTCTCCAGATGAATGTATCTTGAAAAAACGATTACGGGAGCGGCTGATGTCACCACTGGATGTTGCCGAAGCTCAGGTGCGCCTCTCGGAGCTGATCCATGCGGCGATCGCAGGCGAGCACATCGTGATCACCGACGAGGATGGAACCGCGGTCCGGCTGGTGCCGGTCGAGCCGCTGAGCCGCCCTCGCTTCGGCAGCGCGCGCGGGCTCTTCACGATGTCGGAAGATTTCGATGCGCCGCTCGATGACTTCGCTTCGTACGAGCGGTGAAGCCTGGCGCCGCCCCGCCAATCCTCATCTTACGAATGTGATCCCCATCTCCCGAGATCTCCTCATGCCGCGTCGAATCCCGCGCGCGCGTCGGCGTCGCATGAGAGGTGGATGAACCCGGCCGCCGCCGGTTGACGCGGGCTCGCATGCGGCGGTAGCTTAAAGGATTATTCCCGCGACCGTGGAGCCGGGATTCCCCACGGTCCACCGGCGCGCGACCCGCCGCCCCGGCCGGGCGGCGGGCGTTCGTGCGTTCCCGCGGGCTCCCGAAGCTGAAAGGCTGTGCCGCACCCGCTGCTGATCGACTCCTTCCGGACCGTTCCCGCCTTCCGCGAGCTGGCCGATGCGCTGCCCCGCGCGGGCGAGAGCGTGGTGGCCGCGGGGCTGGCGGGATCGTCGCCCATGGTGCTGGCCGCGGCGCTTCACCGCGCCCGGCGCGAGCGCCTGTGGGCGCTGGTGGCCACGCGCCCGGAAGACGCCGAGCAGGCCACCGCCGACCTGGAAGCCCTCCTGGGCGAGGGCTCGGTGTACCTCTACCCGCAGCGCGAGTCGCTGCCGTACGAGGAGGCCGAGCCGCACCTGGAGATCGGCGGCGCGCGGGTCGAGGCGCTGGAGGCGCTGCTCAGCGGGCGCGCCAGCATCCTGGTGACCACCGCGCGGGCCATGCAGGAGCTCTCGCCCGCGGTGCACGGGCTGGACGACCTGCGGCTGGAGCTGCGCGTGGGCCAGACCATCCGCCTGGCCGAGCTGGCCGCGACGCTGGAGGGGATGGGGTTCGACCGCGCGGCCACGGTCGAGGAGGTGGGCCAGTTCGCGCTGCGCGGCGGCATCGTGGACGTGTTCGGCTTCGGCGCCCCCGAGCCCGCGCGGATCGAGTTCCTGGGCGACGAGATCGAGTCGATCCGCTTCTTCGACATCCTTACGCAGCTCTCGGTGCGCGCGGTCAACGCGCTGGAGCTGCTCCCGGTGGACCTGCGCCCCGCGGCCGAGGGCGGCGGCACCTCGTCGCACACCGCGGCCGCCTCGTCCACGGCGACAGCGGCGCCGTCGTCCAACGGCGGCGAGCCGGAGCGGAAGTCGCTGCTCGACTACCTCCCCTCCGAGACGGTGGTGGTCCACCTGGAGGGAAGCGGGACGCGGCCGGAGCTGGAGCGCACCTGGAGCGAGGTGCTGCGGCTGCACGAGGCCGAGGCCACGCGGGGAACGCGCCCCGAGCGCCCGGAGCGGCTCTTCCTTCCCGCGCACGAGGCGGGGAACCGGCTCGCGAAGCTCCCGCAGCTCTTCATCGAGGAGGCGGCCGGCGCGCCGGTGCGGGCCACCTTCCGCTTCCGCGCCCTCCCGCCCGAGCCCATCGACCGCGACATGCCGCGGCTGGGCGAGATCCTGCGCGGGGCGGCCGGGCGCGGCGAGCAGACGCTGATCCTCTGCGACAACCAGGGGCAGCTGGAGCGCCTGCAGGAGCTGCTCGACGAGTTCAAGGTCGCGCGCTACACCGAGCTGGGGATCGGGTCGCTGGCCGGCGGGTTCGTGCTGGCCGACGCCCAGCCGCCGCTCAGGCTGCTGACCGACCACGAGATCTTCCGCCGCACGCGCCGGCTGCGCAGACGGCGCAGGTTCCGCGGCGGGGCGGCGCTGGAGAGCGTGGCGGCGCTGAAGCCGGGCGACTACGTGGTGCACATGGACCACGGGATCGGGCAGTTCCGGCGGATGGAGCGGGTGCGGGTGGGCGAGGAGGAGTTCGAGACCCTCGTCATCGAGTACGCCGGCGGCGAGCTGCTGCGCGTGCCCGTGCACCGGGTGGACCTGATCGAGCGCTGGGTATCGGATTCCGACGAGGAGTCCGCCGCGCCCAAGGTGCACCGCATTGGCGGCAAGGAGTGGTCGCGGGCCAAGCAGAAGACGCAGAAGGCCATCCAGGAGATGACGGCCGAGCTGCTGGAGCTGTACGCCGCCCGCAGCGCCGAGAAGGGCTACGCCTTCTCCGCCGACACCCGCTGGCAGCGCGAGATGGAGAGCGCCTTCCTCTTCGAGGACACGCCCGACCAGCGCCAGGCCACGGAAGACGTCAAGCGCGACATGGAGTCGCCCCGCCCCATGGACCGCCTGATCTGCGGCGACGTGGGGTACGGGAAGACGGAGATCGCCATCCGCGGTGCCTTCAAGGCGGTGCAGGACGGGCGGCAGGTGGCGGTGCTCGTCCCGACGACGATCCTGGCCGAGCAGCACCTGCACACCTTCAGCGAGCGGCTGGCCGACTTCCCCGTGCGCATCGAGGCATTGAGCCGCTTCCGCACCGCGAAGGAGCAGCTGGAGGTGCTGAAGCGGCTGGAAGAGGGCACGGTCGACATCATCATCGGCACGCACCGCCTCCTGTCGCCCGACGTGAGGTTCCGCGAGCTGGGGATGCTGGTGATCGACGAGGAGCAGCGCTTCGGGGTGAAGCACAAGGAGATCCTGAAGCAGCTGCGGAAAACGGTGGACGTGCTGACGCTGACCGCCACGCCCATCCCGCGGACGCTGCACTTCTCGCTGCTGGGGCTCAGGGACATGACCCTGATCCAGACCCCGCCGCGCGACCGGCAGCCGGTGATCACGCACGTCCTCCCGTGGACCGACGCGATCATCGAGGACGCCATCCGGCGCGAGCTGGACCGTGGCGGCCAGGTGTTCTTCGTGCACAACCGGGTGGAGACGATCGGCGCCGTCGCGCAGAAGGTGCAGCGCCTGGTCCCCGAAGCGGGGATCGGCGTGGCGCACGGGCAGATGCGCGAGAAGGAGCTGGAGGAGGTGATGACGCGCTTCCTCGACGGCGACCTCGACATCCTGGTGGCCACGGCGATCATCGAGAGCGGGCTGGACGTGCCCCGCGCCAACACGCTGATCGTGAACCGCGCGGACCAGTTCGGCCTGAGCCAGCTGTACCAGATCCGCGGCCGCGTGGGCCGAAGCCACCACCGCGCCTTCTGCTATCTCCTCATCCCCGACGAGGTGCAGGAGGACGCCGAGCGGCGGCTCAGGGTGCTGGAGCACTACACCGAGCTGGGGAGCGGATACCGCATCGCCCTCAAGGACCTGGAGCTCCGCGGGGCGGGTAACATCCTGGGCGCCGAGCAGAGCGGATTCGTGCACGCCGTGGGGCTCGACACCTATCTCCGGCTGCTGGAAGACACCATCAAGCAGCTGAAGGGCGACGGGAAGCGGCCGCAGAAGGGGCTCGCCGAGGTGTCGGTCGACGGCGCCGCGCTGATCCCCGACCACTATGTGCCCGACGAGCCGCAGAAGCTGCACTTCTACCGCCGCCTGGCGCGCGAGGAGAAGGTCGACGGGGTCGACGCCATCCGCCGCGAGCTGCGTGACCGCTACGGCCCGCTCCCCGACGAGGTGGAGACGCTGCTGGCCACGCAGGCGCTGCGCCTGATCGGCGGCGAGCTGGGCGTCGAGCGCATCCTCGTCCGCCCGTGGGACGTGCGGGTGAACTTCCGCACCGGCGTGGTCCCGCGGATGGCGCCGCTGCAGAAGACGCTGACGCAGTACCAGTTCGCGGTGGACGTGCGCCGCCCGCTGCCGCTGTCGCTCACGCTCACCCGCCATGGCACCGAGCCCATCGTCACCACGATCGTGGCGGCGATGAAGGACCTGGCGGCGGATTCGAGCCTGACGGCGTAGGGAAAGAAGAAAAGAAGTCCTAAGTGCCAAGTCCTAAGTCCCAAGTGGGTGCTGAGTGCCGAGTGCGCACGGAGAGCAGGAGACGCAGTTACTTAGGACTTAGGACTTAGGACTTAGGACTTAGGACTTAGGACTGTCGGAGTCTGGCCGGGCGCTTCCGGCACTCCGTACCTCGCACTTCCGTTTGTCGAAGTTTTTCGCCGCGCGACGGGACGCTCCCCGGGGTCCCGCGCCGTTTCACATCCACCCGGGCTGGAGATTCTCGATGAAGCTGTCCCGCTGGGCCCTGCTCGTGGCCGCCGTACCGATGGCGGCAGGCTGCAACAGCCTGAAGCAGGCCGTGAACGCCCATAAGGACGAGGTCGCCTCGGCGGCCGGCAAGGAGCTGAAGGTCGACGAGGCCGCCAACCTCATCGCGGCCAGCCCGCAGGTTCCCCCCACCGCCGACGTGGTCCGGGCCGTGGCCGAGCGCTGGGTGGACTACACCCTGCTGGCCACCGCCTATGCCGAGGACACCTCGCTGGCGGTGCTGGACCTGGACAAGATGACGCAGCAGCAGCGCGACCAGGAAACGCTGAACCGGCTCTTCCAGACCACCGTGAAGACCGACACCGCGTTCACCGACGCGCAGCTGGAGCAGGCGTGGCAGACACAGGGCCCCGGGCAGCAGGTGCACGCCCGGCACATCCTGCTGCGCCCGCCCGCAGACGCCACCCCCGCGCAGCGCGACAGCGTGAAGCGGCTGGCCGAGACCATCCAGCGGCAGGCCGCCGGCGGCGCCGACTTCGCCGCGTTGGCCAGGCAGTACAGCCAGGACACCAGCAAGGACCAGGGCGGCGACCTGGGCTTCTTCGGGCGCGGGCAGATGACGCCCACCTTCGAGGAGGCCGCGTTCCGGCTGCAGGCCGGGCAGGTGAGCCCGGTGGTGGAAAGCCCCTTCGGCTTCCACGTGATCAAGGTGGAGGAGCGCCGCCAGGAGCCGCTGGGCGAGCGCAAGGAGCAGTTCCGCCAGTACCTGGTGGGCAAGAACCGCCAGACCGCGGTGGAGCACTTCGCCGACTCGCTGAGCAAGGCCAACAACCTGCACGTGGAGACCGGCGCCGCGCAGCAGGTGAAGGAGATGGCCAAGAACAACGACAAGCCGCTGCGCGGCCGCGCCGGCGAGCGCGCCCTGGCCACCTTCCGCGGCGGCCAGCTCTCGGCCAGCGACATCCAGGCGCAGATGGTGGGCGCCCCCGACGAGGCGCTGAAGCAGATCACCGACGCGCCCGACAGCTCCATCGTGCAGATGGTGAAGAGCGCCGCCACCGAGCGCATGCTGCTGGCCGAGGCCCGCCGCCGCAACGTGGGGCTCTCGGCGCAGGAGACGGCGCAGATGCGCGACCAGGCGCGCGCCGCCATCCGCCAGCTGCTGACCGTGACCGGCGTGGCCGAGCTGCACGCGCCCAAGGGCTCGGCCGGCAACGCGGTGATCGAGCAGCAGGTGCGCGAGTGGCTGGCCCAGGCCGTCAGCGGCCAGCGCCAGCTTCCGCCGCTGGGCGTGCTGGGCACGCAGCTGCGCAACGTCTACGGCTACAACGTGAACGAGGCGTCGTTCCAGCGCGTGGTCGACAAGGTGAAGCAGATCCGCGCCACGCAGCCGCAGGTAGCGCCGCCGGCGCAGATGCCGGGGATGCCGCAGGGGCAGCAGCCCATGCCGCAGGGCCCGCCGCCGCAGCAGGGGCAGCAGCCCGCCCCCACCCCGCAGCCGGCCCCGGCCCCCGCGCCGGCCGACACGGGGAAGAAGTGACCGTCACCCGGTGACGGGCAGGACGCGAGGCGCGGCGGGAACTCCGCCGCGCCTCGCGGCATATAAGCCGGTCCGGACGCGCGTGCGCGCGCGCCGGAACGCGGCCCGCCCGGCGGGCCGCTCGCTCTTTCTTCCTCCAGCAACTAGCCGTTCGGATATGCGTGCTCTGACCGCGCTCTGCCTTGCCGCCGCCCTGGCCGCGCCCGCCGCCCTGGCGGCGCAGCAGCCCGCCGCCCAGCCCGGGACCCGCGTGTGGGACCGGGTGGTGGCCGTGGTGGGCGACACCTCGGTGCTGTACTCCGACGTGCTCCTCGAGATCGAGTCGATGCAGGCGCAGGGGCAGCAGGTGCCCACCGACCCCACCGCGCGCAGGCAGATGGAGCGCGACGTGCTGCAGCGCCGCGTGGACGACCTGCTCCTGCTCGAGGCCGCGCGCCGCGACAAGCTCACCGTCGACGCGGCCGAGATCGCGGGGCAGGTGGAGACGCAGATCAACCGCGTGCAGCAGAACTTCGGCTCGCAGGCGGCCATGGAGCAGGCGCTGGCGCAGACCGGGCGCACGCTGGAGCAGTACCGCGCCACGCTCACGCAGCAGTACACCGACCAGACCATGATCCAGCGGTACATCCGCGAGCGGCTGTCGAAGATGGCGGCGCCGCCGGTTACCGACGCCGAGATCCAGCAGTACTTCGAGCAGCAGCGCGGGTCCCTGGGGCAGCGCCCGGCCACCCTCTCGTTCCAGCAGGCGGTGGTGAAGCCGGTGGCCGGCGACTCGGCCGACGCCACGGCGCGGCGCAAGGCCGAGGCGATCCTGGCCGAGCTGCGCCGCGGCGGCGACTTCGAGGCCATCGCCCGGCGCGACTCGCAGGACCCCAGCGCGCCGCAGGGCGGAATGCTGGGGTGGTTCCACGCGGGGCAGATGGTGCGCGAGTTCGAGCAGATGGCCTTCGCGCTCCGTCCGGGCGACATCTCGCCCGTGGTGAAGACCGAGTTCGGCTACCACATCATCAAGCTGGAGAAGGTGCGCGGCGGCGAGCGGCAGGCGCGCCACATCCTCATCCGCCCCGAGATCACCGAGGCCGACGTGGCGCGGGCGCGCACCCTGGCCGACTCGATCGCCACCGCGGCGCGGGGCGGCGCCTCGCTCACCCAGCTGGCGGCACGCACCACCACGCCGCCGGACCAGCGCACGCTGCGCGACGTCCTTCCCGACCGCCTTCCGCCCGAGTACGGACAGGCGATCGGCGACGCGGCGCCGGGGACGGTGGTCGGGCCTTTCCAGCTGGGCGACCCCAGCGGGCCGTCGTTCGTGGTGGCCAAGGTGACGGACCGCCGCACGGGGGGCGAGTACACGCTGGCCGACGTGCGCGAGCAGATCCGCGACCGCATCATCCAGCAGCGCCAGGTCGACCGGCTGCTGGGCGAGCTGCGCCAGGTGACCGCCGTCACCGTGATGCAGTGACCGACGAGGTCCTGCGGGTGGACGTGCTCCTCCACCGCCTCTGCCTGACGAAGAGCCGGAGCGAGGCCAAGGCGGCGTGCGAGGCGGGGGCGGTGCGGGTGGACGGAAAGCCGGCGCGCCCCAGCGACGCCGTGCCCCCCGGCCGGCGGATCGCGATCGACTACCCCGGCCGCTCGCTGGAGGTGGAGCTGCTGGCCACGCCGGGGAAGAGCACCTCGAAGAAGCAGGCGCGCGAGCTGTACCGCGTGCTGAAGGACGAGCGCCAGGCGGACGAGGGATGGGCGTGAGGCCCGTCCGCGTCGCCGTGACGCTGGGCGACCCGCGGGGGATCGGCCCCGAGGTGAGCGAGGCCGCGCTGGCCGACCGCGAGGTCGCCGGCGCGGCCTCGTTCGTCCGCGTGGGCACCGCGTCCCTGCTCCGGTCCGGGGACGACGTCTCCGTGGGGGACTGGACGGCGGAGGACGGCGCCGCGGCGGCCGGGCGCATCGCGGGCGAGGCCATCCGCCGGGCGGTGGAGATGGCGATGGCGGGCGAGGTGGACGCGATCGTCACCGCGCCGATCGACAAGTCCGCCTTCCATGCGGGGGGATGGCGCTACCCCGGGCACACCGAGATGCTGGCGGACCTGGCCGGCGTCCCGCGGGTGGTGATGATGATGGCGGCGGAGCGCACCGCGCTGGGCGGCCCGCTCCGCGTCGTGCTGGCCACCACGCACCTGGCGCTGCGCGACGTCCCCGCCGCCCTCTCCGCCGATCTCCTGGTGGACCAGGCCTCGCTCACCTGGCGCGCGCTCCGCGACCTCTGGCGCATCCCCTCGCCGCGCGTGGCGCTCTGCGCGGTGAACCCGCATGCGTCGGACGGCGGGCTGTTCGGCGACGAGGAGGCGCGGATCGTGGAGCCGGCGCTCGCGCGTCTCCGCGAATCCGGGGTGGACGCGGCCGGGCCGATCCCCGCCGATACCGTGTTCACGCGCGCCGTCCGCGGCGAGTTCGACGCGGTGATCGCGCCGTACCACGACGTGGGGATGGCGGCGTTCAAGACGGCCGCCTTCGGGAGCGGCGTGAACGTGACGCTGGGGCTTCCTTTCCCCCGCACCTCGCCCGACCACGGCACCGCGCTCGACATCGCCGGCAGGGGGATCGCGGACGCCGGGTCGATGAAGGAAGCGATCCTCCTCGCCGTCACCCTCGCGGAGCGGATGCGCGGCGGCGGCTGAGGCGATCCCTCGCTTCCATCTCCAGCTCCGAATCTCCATCTCCGAGTCTCCATCTCTATCTCCGTCTTCATCTTCTCCTGATGCGAGACGCGGTTCGGCGCTCGTCCGCCGCATCGCGCCCTCTCCGGCCGGCTTAGGCCGTCCACCTCTCCCGTACCGGGAGAGGTAGCTCGATGGGCATCGGCGCGGTAAGAAAGCATCGGTGCGACCTGGCTTTGCAGGGCGCGCGGATGCTGGAAAGCCACCCTCTCCCGGGACGGGAGAGGGTGGCGCCCTCCGGCGCGGGGTGAGGGCGGCGCGAGACTCACCTTGCCGCGATAGTGTCCGGCTTCCGCCATCCGATCGTAGCAGTTGGGCGGTGATATCGCACGCGCACTTTGACACCCCGCGCGAACGCCATTAAGTTTCGCCCATTCCACCACATCGGCCGTTCCCTCCCCCGCAGTATCACAGCGTGATCAAGCTCACGTCGGTCTACAAGGAGTACCCCCGCTCCGGCGCGGCGCTCAAGGACGTGTCGTTCCACGTCCAGAAGGGGGAGCTGGTGTTCCTCACCGGGCATTCGGGCGCCGGGAAGAGCACCATCCTGCGGCTGATCCAGATGGCCGACGTCCCCAACTCGGGCGAGGTGCGCGTCTCGGGGTTCTCGTCGAAGACCATCCGCCGCCGCGAGATCCCCTTCCTGCGCCGCAAGCTGGGCGTCGTCTTCCAGGACTTCCGCCTGCTGCGCGACCGCACCGCCGAGGAGAACGTGGCCTTCGCGCTGGAGGTCACCGGCGTGAAGCGCTCGGCCATCTCGCAGCGCGTGAACCGCGTGCTCACGCAGGTGGGGCTGAGCCACAAGGCGCAGTCGTTCCCCGACGAGCTGTCGGGCGGCGAGCGGCAGCGCGTGGCGGTCGCGCGCGCGCTGGCCAACGAGCCGCTGGTGCTGCTGGCCGACGAGCCCACCGGGAACCTGGACGAGTGGGCCGCGCGGGGGATCTTCGAGCTCTTCCGCGAGATCAACGCGCTGGGGATGACGGTGCTGATGGCCACCCACGACCTGGACCTGGTCCGCGCGCACCCCGAGTACCGGGTGATCGAGCTGGCGCAGGGGCAGGTCGTGTACGACAGCAAGGCCGCCGCGCCCGCCCCGCAGCGCGAGACCGCCGCTCCGCCCCCGATCGCCGCCTCGCCCGCCGCCGCGCCGGCGACCGCGGCGTCGGGTGACGGGCAGATCGCCATCGACATCTTCGACCCGCGGGGGAGCTGACCCATGCCGTACTCCCTTCGCGAGGCGCTGGCCGCCTTCCGCCGCAGCCCGCTGCTGGCCTTCCTTTCCGTCGTCGCCATCGGCTTCTCCCTCTTCGTCATCGGCCTGTTCGGACTGACCGCCTGGAACATCGGGCGGGCGATCGAGAAGGTGGAGGAGAAGGTGGAGATCGTGGCGTACCTGGACGACAGCACCACGCCCGCGCAGCTGGATCTCGCCCAGCAGGAAGTCCGCGCGCTGCCGGGGGTGATGGAGCTGCGCTACGTCTCCAAGACCGAGGCGCTGGCCAACGCCATGGCCGACATGCAGGAGTTCAAGGACGTCTTCAGCGACCTGGACAACAACCCGCTCCCGGCGTCGCTGGAGATCCGGATGAAGCCGGGCTCGCGCAACCCCGACGCGGTGAAGCGCATCGCCGACCGCGTGCAGGCGTACGGGTTCGTGGAGGACGTGCGCTACGGGCGCGACTGGCTGGACCGCATCTTCCTCCTCCGCCGCCTGGCGGGCGGCGCCGCGTCGGTGATCGGCATCGCCTTCGCCCTGGTGGCCGCCATCATCATCGCCACCGCGGTGCGCATCGCCGTGTTCGCGCGGCGCGAGGAGATCAGCATCATGCGGCTGGTGGGCGCCACCGACGGCTTCGTGCAGCGCCCGTTCATCCTGGAGGGGCTGATGACGGGGCTGATGGGCGGCGTGCTGGCCGCGGCGCTCACCTGGGGCGCCTACCGCATCCTCAGCGCGACCATGTTCCGCATCGAGTTCATCCCCGCGCAGTGGATGATCGGCGTGGTGCTGATCGGCACCGTGTTCGGCTTCCTGAGCAGCATGGTGGCGGTGCGCCGCCACCTGGAGGCGGTCTGACCGTGCGCCGGCGGGTCCGCACCTTCGCCGCGGCCGGGCTGGCCCTGGCGCTGCCGCTGGCGGCCATCGCGCAGCAGGGCGGGCGCACGCGGCCGGCGGCGCAGCAGCTCACCGAGAGCCAGCGGCGGCTGCAGGAAATCCGCGCCGAGCGCTCGCAGCTGCGCGGCGAGCTGTCGGGGATCCGCAGCCGCGTGCACGACGTGACCAGCGAGATCCGCAACATCCAGCGCCAGCGCGAGGTGAGCGCGGCGCTGCTGCGCGAGCTCAGCTTCCAGATGGGCGAGACGCAGCGGAAGATCGAGGAGACGACCGAGGAGCTGCTGCGCACGCAGGACGAGCTGGCGCAGAAGAAGGCGCTGCTGAACCGGCGCCTGCGCGACATCTACAAGCGCGGGCCGATGCAGACGGAGGAGGCGCTGCTGACCGCGAACTCGTTCGCCGACCTGCTGAACCGCTACAAGTACCTGTACCTGGTCGCCCGGCGCGACCGCACGCTGGTGGGCGACGTGGGCGAGCTGCAGCACCAGCTGGAGCTGCGCGAGCAGGAGCTGCGGCGGAGCTACACCGACCTGACCTACCTGCAGAACGAGCGGGAGACGGAGAACGCGCAGCTGGGGAACATGGCGGCGCAGCGCACCAGCACGCTGTCGTCGCTGCGCTCGCACGAGCGCACCACGGTGCAGCGCATCGACGAGCTGCTGCGCGACGAGCGGCGGCTGACCAGCCTGATGGCCACGCTGGAGGCCCGCCGCCGCGAGGACGAGCGCCGCGAGCGCGACCGACTGGCCGCCGCCGAGCGCGACCGCGTGGCCGCGCGCGCCGCCGGCCGCCCCGCGCCCGCGACTCCGACGCCCGTCGCTCCCCGTGCCGCGCCGACGATGACCACGTCGAGCATGGGCAACCTGGGGTGGCCCGTGCAGGGGAACGTGGTGTACCGCTTCGGCCGCGCGCTGCAGACGAACGGGACCGCGATCCGCTACAACGGCATCGGCATCGGCGCGGCGGCGGGGAGCCCGGTGCGCGCGGTGGAGGGCGGCAAGGTGGAGATGGCGGCGCCGTTCGAGGGATACGGCCCCACGGTGGTCATCAGCCACGGCGGCGGCTACTACTCGCTCTATCTCTACCTGAAGGACATCCAGGTGCAGCCCGGCGCCACGGTCGCCAAGGGCCAGGTGGTCGGCACCGTGGGCGGCGAAGGCACCCCCGAGGGCGCCCACGTGGAGTTCCAGATCCGCACCCCCGGCGGCGAGGCGGTGGACCCGCTGGCCTGGCTGCGCGGGCGGTGATGGATCGCGCCGGATCGATGGGTCGAGAGACAGTGATGGATCGGCAGACAGGGATCGATCGAGAGACGGTGATGGTTTGCGAGGCGATTGCCGTGCGGGGGGAGATGCATCCTGCCCGCCTGGCTGGCCCCCTCCCCCCGACCCCCTCCCCCGCTCCGCGGGAGAGGGGGAGCACTGCGTGCTTGGCTCCCGGGATCGGCTTGGAAACGGGGATCCCGGTCGATCACGGAGATGGCGACGCGCGAGTCCGCGAAGGCGGACTTCGGGCCGTTGTTGCCGCGAATTCATTCGCCCTTCTGCACCTCCTTCTGCGGCACCTCCGCCACCTGTCGCTCCCCTGCCCCGGCATCGGAGGGATGCGCTGATGGCGCTGCCTCCGGTTTACGGCCACGACGACGTGCGGCGGAAGCTGCGGTCGGCGCTGCGGGGAGGGAACCTGCCGCAGTCGCTGCTCATCCACGGCCCCGCCGGCGTGGGGAAGGAGCGGCTGGCCCTCTGGCTGGCGCAGCTCATCTTCTGCGACTCGCCGCTGGAGGATGGTGAGGCGTGCGGGCGGTGCCACGCCTGCCGCTTCGTGGAGCGCCTGGAGCACCCCGACCTCCACTGGTTCTTCCCCCTCCCCCGCCCCGACGCGGCCACGCCCGAGAAGCTTCGCGAGAAGCTCGAGGAGTCGCGCGGCGCCGAGCTGGCGGCGCGCCGCGCGGACCCGTTCCACATCCCCGCGTTCGACAAGGCGCCCGCGTACTTCATGGGGATGGTGCAGAACCTCCAGCGCTTCGCCTCCGTCCGCCCGGCGATGGGAACGCGCAAGGTGTTCGTCGTTGGCGACGCCGAGGCCATGGTGCCGCAGGAGTCCAGCCCCGAGGCCGCCAACGCCTTCCTGAAGCTGCTCGAGGAGCCGCCCGCCGACACCACCCTCATCCTCACCTCGTCCAACCCCGGCGCGCTGCTCCCCACCATCCGCTCGCGGGTGCTGCCGGTGCGCGTGCTGCGGCTGGCGCAGGCGGAGGTCGCCGCGTTCCTGGCCAAGGAGAAGGGGATGAAGCCCGCCGAGGCCGAGTCGCTGGCCGCCGTCTCCGAGGGGGCGATCGGGCGCGCGCTGCGGCTCCTGCCCACCAGCGGCGGCTCCGGCGTCCTGCAGCGCCAGCGCGAGACGGCGCGCAGCCTGCTGGTCGCCGCGACCGCGCAGAGCGCGGCGGACCGGCTGGCGGCGGCCAACGGCATCGCCCCCGCCGGCGCGCGCGGCGAGTTCACCTCGGGCCTCCAGGCGCTGTCGCTCTGGCTGCGCGACCTGATGGTGGTCGCCAGCGGCGCCCCCGAGCAGATCGCCTACACGGACGACGTCGCGCTGCTGAATTCGATCGCGAAGAAGGCGCGCGTCCGCCCCGAAGGCGTGGCCTCCGCCATCCTCCGCGTGCAGGAGGCGATGGAGATGGCCGCCGGCAACGTGAACCCGCAGCTCATCCTGACCGACCTGCTGCGCGGCATGCGCGAGGACCTCGTCCGCGCGGCTTAGTTAGAGCAGGCACGGCATCTCAACGACGCGCGTAACTCTGCGAAAATCTCCTTGGTTAAAGAACTTCTCTCCTCCACCGGCGCATTTTCGATAGAAATGGCGAGCTCCGCGTCTGAAAGCCGTCCCCTCCCCCGTGGATGTACTGCGCGCTTCTCTCCGGCTTCGCTGACACACACCAGCCGGGTTTTTGCTAGTCCAAATCCGCGGAATTCCTCCGGATCGATGTAGCTCTCGACGGGATGGTACCGACTTTCTGAAACTCGCCACACGTTTCCATCCGCTGTTCGAATCTCGCGGTAGTTCCGGTGCATCGAAGTTCTCCTGGATGCGGGACGAAAAAAGGTCCGCCCCTCAAAGGGTGCGGACCTGATGGTTCACAGGGTCGACAATTCTCTAGTAAGGTAGCAAACGTAGTCAGCAGCGTCAACCACACGTGCAACCTGGGCCCGGTCCAGCGATGGATCGGGCCGTTTCCGCGTCTCCCCGCATCGCTGGATCTCACGCGGAGACGCGGAGACACGGAGGTGCTGGGCCGACGCCTCCGCGTCTCCGCGGCTCCGCGTGAGATCGCCCTTCCTTGTGGCGCGCGGCGGGACAGCGGATCTTGCCGCGAGACACTTCCACGGGAGATGGCGATGAGTGACGGCGGGTTCACGCACCTGGACGAGAGCGGGCGGCCGCGGATGGTGGACGTCGGCGGCAAGGAGGTCACCCGCCGCGTGGCGGTGGCGGAGGGGCGCATCCGCATGTCGCCCGAGACGCTGGCCGCTATCGCCGCCGGCGAGACGCCGAAGGGGAACGTGCTCCTGGTCGCACAGCTTGCGGGCATCACCGGCGCCAAGCGCACCGCCGACCTCATCCCCCTCTGCCACCCCCTCCCGCTGACCTCGGTGGAAGTCGAAATTTCCGCGGACGATTCGCTCCCCGGAATCCGCGTTTCGGCGACCGCGAAAGTGGAGGGAAAGACGGGGGTGGAGATGGAGGCGCTGACCGCCGTAACGGTTTCGCTGCTCACGATCTACGACATGTGCAAGGCCCGCGACCGGGGGATGGAGATCTCCGGAATCCGGCTGATCGGCAAGGCGGGAGGCCGCTCCGGCACATGGACGGGGGGCACGGTGGAGGGGTGATCCGGGCACGGCCCTTGCCCTCTGGGGTTCGGCTAACCTTGACCCGGAGGAACCGGAATGCAGTCGCTTCTCCTGAAGCTGCAGGCCGATATCGAAGCGCGTAAACGTCGGCACTGGGACGTGCTCGCCACGGCCAAAAGCGCCAGTTTGGGGATCAGCCTCGCGCTGATCGCGTTCCTGCTTGGAGTTAGGGCCGCCGAGGGGCGGATGGACGAGGGTGGGGCGTGGATGCAGCACCTGGGGGCCGCCCTCCCCGCCCGGCCCATGGGGCTGGTGGACCTGCAGAAGGCGCAGATCGACAAGCTCACGCGGGTGCAGGCAAACTCTTCGCTGTACGGGATCCCGGCCGACCTGGCGGAGCGGATCGAGGACATCGCGAACGCGGAGGGGATCGATCCGAAGGTGGCGTTCGGGCTGGTGGCGACCGAGAGCGAGTTCAACCGCCACGCGGTAAGCCCGGTGGGCGCGGTCGGCTACACGCAGCTGATGCCGTCGACCGCGCGGTTCTTCCGCCCGGACCTGGAGCGCGAGGCGCTGTTCGACCGCGACACCAACCTGCGGCTGGGCTTCCGCTTCCTGAAGACGCTGATCGACAAGTACCACGGGAACCTGAAGCTGGCGCTGCTGGCCTACAACCGCGGCCCCGACCGCGTGGACTCGCTCCTCCGCGCCGGTGAGGACCCGGACAACGGCTACGCCCGCCTCGTCCTCCGCGACTGGGGCAAGCGCAAGCGGTAGATTCGCCGTCTGCGGATGGTCCGCGGCGGCGGACAGACGACAAGCAGGCGGTGGGATGACGAATCGCGCCCGGATCTCGATGACGAGGTCCGGGCGCGGTGATGTTTGGAGGGGCGCGAGATTGGCGGCGGCGCGCTCCGGGCAGCATCGCGCCCTCTCCGGCCGGCCGAGGCCGTCCACCTCTCCCGTACCGGGAGAGGTAGCTGGACGAGATCGGTGCGGCTGCGGGATGCACCCTGCCCGCCTGGCTCGCCCCCTCCCCCGGAGAATTCATCGCAACACGGAACTCCGCGCGACGCGGGGATGGCGACGCGCGAGTCCGCGAAGGCGGACTTTGGGCCGTTGTTGCCGCGAATTCATTCGCCCGGCTGCGGCCGCAGAGGTGCCCGCCGGCGGCGCTACGAGCTGGTCGCGGAAAGATCTTCCTCGTTCGACAGGTAGTTGCCGAGAACGCGGTTGGTGGCGTTCAGCACGGCGACGGCCGCGGCGCGGTACGGGTCGTCGGAGGTGAGGGCGGCGCCGATCAGCGACTTGCCGTCGAGGTCGCTCTTCATCAGCGCCACCACCACGTCGGCATCGAAGGCGCGGAAGGGCTTGATCCCCACCAGCTGGAACTTCACCCGCTTCCCGATCACCCCGTCGAGCGCGGCGATGGTGGCCAGCGCGGCCGAGCGCATCTCCAGGGCGTAGCCGCTCTCGCCCTCGACCTGCCCCTCGTGCGTCTCGCCCGCCCACTCCAGCGACACGCGCGCGGTCACGCGGCCAGTGCGCAGCCCATCCATCTTCGCCGAGATGAAGCGCACGCGGCGGCGCGGCTCGGGGGCGTGCGCGTGGCACACCTGCACGGTGGCGTCGGCGGGGGTCAGGCCGTGGCGGGTGAGGACGGTGTGCACCAGCATCTCGGCGGGCGAATGCGCCGCGTCGGCGATGACCCAGACGGTGTACGGCGGGCCGTCGATGATGGCGCGGCGGACGCCTTCGATCCCTTCCAGTTCGGCGCGGGCGCTGTCGAGCGCCGCGGAATCCAGGACGGCTGGCATGGCGGTGGCGGGCGGGACGTTTGTTTATGGGAGATGCTTACATAGGTAACGGCGTACGCGACGGCGTGTCAAGCACGAAGGCCCGGAAACCCGCCGGTCTCCGGGCCTCGCGGGCCACTGCGTGCGATTCGTGGCGCGTCAGTAGCGGAGCAGCGCGCCCGCTCCCTTCATGTCGGCCACCTCGCCGGGGTCGGCGAAGGCCACGGTAATGCCCTGCCCCTCGGCCATGCGCACCATCTCCTCCACCACGTCGACCTCGGTCATGGCGGTGGAGCCGTCGTACGGGCACGCCTCCAGCTCGCGCGCGAAGACGAAGCCGCACTGGGCGCAGCGCACACCGTCGCGGTGCTGGTCGCGCGCCAGGAGCAGGGTGTCCACGCGGCCTTCCTGCAGCGCGCTGAGCGTGCCCTGGAAGCCGGCGGTGGCCATGTAGTCGTGCACCACGCGGTCGCGCACCTGCTCCACCACCTCGTGCTGGGCGCGCTCCAGCTCGCCGCGCAGGAGCGGCTCCAGCTGGCGCGCCACCTCGGCGGCGTTCTCGTCGACCCACATGGGCCCGGTGTGCACCACGCGCTGCAGCACCGAGTCCGGCAGGTGCTCGGCGAAGGCGGAGAGGTTCTCCTCGGTGCCCAGCAGCACCAGGTCGTCGGGGCCGTAGCGGGCCACGAAGTCCTGCACCTCGCCGGCGAAGTCCTTGAAGAAGTGCTTGGTCTCCTCGAGCTTGCGGCGCTGGTAGCGGCTCTGGGCGTAGCCGCCGGCCTGCACGTCGTGCGGGGGCGGCAGCGGGTCGCCGCGGCGCTCCACCTCGTCCAGCAGCGTTCCCTGGTACACGCTCAGCAGCCGCACGTGCTCGCGGTCGATCAGCACCACGCCGTAGTGGCGATACCCCTCCAGCGCCTGCGCCAGCGGGGCCACCACCGGCCGCGGCGCCACGATCAGCCGGTTCTGCAGCGAGGCGCGGGTCTGCAGCGCCTGGAACCACTCGCCACCCACCTCGGCATAGATCACCACGCCGCACTTGGCTTCGTCGTACTCGCTGTCGAGCCAGCTCTGTACCCGGTCCCAGAGGGTGTCCACGCCCTCCTCGTGCTCGGTCATCCACTCGGACTGCAGCTCCTGGAACTGCGCGCGCTTCTGGCTCAGGAACACCTGGTGCGTGCGCTTGTTGTTGGAGTTCACCGACATGTCGAGGAAGA